>NC_009659.1:3600000-3900000 GCF_000013625.1 Janthinobacterium sp. Marseille
AAAGCAGTCGAACAACTGAGCAAGCACCGCGGTGGTTTTGGTCATCGTTTCGGTCACGGTCCACGCCATGATCGCGACCATGCACCAAAAGCACCGGCACCAGCCGCCCAGTAAGCCGTTCTCGCAATGCAAGCGCGCCCGCAGCCATAAAATTGGCTGCGGGCGCAGTTCATAGCGTTACACTAGCCATATGACACAACGCCTACTGATGATAGAAGACGACCAGCGCCTGGCCAGCATGGTCGCCACTTACCTGAACCAGAACGGGTTCGAGGTCACGCACAGCGGTACTGCGAGCGAGGGCCTGCAGCAATTGCAGCAGGCTGCCGCAACGCAAGCCTTCGCTATCGTGCTGCTCGACCTGATGCTGCCGGATGCAGACGGCCTCGACGTTTGTCGCCAGATCCGTGGCCAGACACAACCGCTGGCTTCCATGCCCATTGTCATGCTGACTGCCAAAGGCGACCCGATGGATCGCGTGGTCGGTCTGGAATTGGGCGCCGACGACTACATTCCCAAACCGTTTGAACCGCGTGAATTACTGGCGCGGCTACGGGCCGTATTGCGACGCCAACAAGGCGTTGCCACCAATAATGAACGCGTCCTGCGTTTCGGCCGCCTTGAAATCGACCTGGACGCACGCGTAATACGCCTCGACGACCAGGAAAAGCCGGTCACCTCATATCAATTCAATTTGCTCGCTGCGATGGCGGATCGCGCCGGTCGCGTATTGTCACGCGAACAGTTGATGGACGTGGTCAAGGGTGAACCACTGGAAGCCTTCGACCGTTCCATCGACGTGCATATCGGTCGTTTGCGTGCAGCGATAGAAGATGACCCCAAACAGCCAAAGCGCATCATCACCGTACGCGGCGCCGGCTATGTATTTGCAAAGGCGCAAGATGTCTGACGCAGCAACACGCGGACGTTTCAGCTGGTCGCACCGGCTTTACATCCGCATTTACCTGGCGATGCTGATCAGCCTGACGATCGCGGGCATCCTGTTCGCCACCGCCTGGCGCATCAATACCGAATCGCGCCAGATCGGTCCTAGCCTGGAATCGTTTGCCGCGATTGCGGCAGATGTCTTGCCGCCGGCCGATGCCAGCAACGAAGAACAGCAGGAAGCACTGAACCGCTGGCGTCAGCGTATGCGCGCCGATCTCACGCTGTACTCCGCCAAGCGTGAAAAAATCGCCTCGATCGGCCGTGAACTGCCGCCCCTCGATGAAACCCAGGTCAGCAGCGGCTGGCTGGGTGGCGGACCACCGGTATTCGCCGTCAAATTGCCGGATGAGCGCTGGCTCGTCGGCCAGCATCCGGGCCGGCGCAAACCACCGTTCAGCTTCTTTACCACGCTGGTGATCATCGGCCTCGCAATGGGTATAGGTGCTTACCCTATTGTGCGTCGCCTGACACGCCGCCTCGAACGCCTGCAAACCAGTGTGGAAGCATTGGGGGCCGGACAGCTTTCGACCCGCATCAAGGTCGAAGGAAAAGATGAAGTCGGACGCCTCGCAACCAGTTTCAATCGTTCCGCAGCGCGTATCGAAGCGCTGGTCGATGCGCAAAAAGCCTTGCTGGCGAATGCCTCGCACGAGTTACGATCACCGCTGGCACGCATACGCATGGCGGTCGAGTTGATGGCCGCCGATGCACAACCGGAAATGCGCAATGAACTCAAACGCAATATCGGTGAACTGGATCAACTGATCGATGAAATCCTGTTGGCCAGCCGCCTTGATGCGACGGCCGATGCAACGCAGGTCTTTGAACCGATAGACTTAACTGCCCTGGTCGCGGAAGAATGCGCACGCATCGATGCGCAACTCGAAACCCAATCGGTAGAAATTCCCGGCGATGCCCGCTTGCTGCGTCGCATGGTACGCAACCTGCTGGAAAATGCGCGACGTTATGGCAATGGCACGGCCATCGATGTCAGCCTGGAAAAAACCGGTAACAAGGTGGTCTTGCAAGTCTGCGATGGCGGCCCCGGCGTTCCGGTAGCGGAACGCGAAAATATCTTTGCACCGTTCTATCGCCTGCCGGGCGCCAGCGAACGTGAAGGTGGCGTCGGGCTCGGCCTGAGCCTGGTGCAACAGATTGCCCGCGCGCATGGAGGCGAAGTTGTGTGTACCGGTCGCGAGGGCGGTGGCAGCTGCTTCAAGGTGACACTGCCGGCCTGATTATCGGCTCAACTATTCCAGACGATCACAGCCGGCACCATCCCGCGCAATGCATTGCAGACATAGATTTGTTCTGCATTGCGCACATCCTCCAGCGTCAGGATAGCTTCCTGCGCATCCCATGCCGGATCTTCCAGCACGACCGCGCGCATCACACCCGGCAACAAACCGCTAGAGAGCGGTGGCGTGTACCACTTGCCCTGCAACTTCACGAAGAGTGTACTGCGGCCACCCTCGGTGACCTGGCCCTGCGTATTGCAAAACAATTGATCGAAAGCCCCTTGTTGTTCAGCCGTGCGCCATGCGAGGTCATAGGCCGTACGTATCGTGCTTTTATGACGCAGGAAAAGATCATCCGCATCCATCGCCTGTGTTGCCAACATTATCTTTACCGGCTCGGCCAATGCAGTAAGCGCCGCCGTCTGTATCGCATGGCTACCATCCTGCTTTAACGCAAAGCGCAATCTATATTCAGTCTCATCCACCAATGCCGCGCAAGTTGTATTGAGTGCAGTGCGGATCTTGTGTTCATCAAAGGCGAAGTTGAAATAAGCGGCGGATAAAGCCAGCCGCTGCAAATGGCGCTCCAGATGACGACAACCATGTGCGCGCGTCGCATGCATGGTTTCAAACAATTCAAATTCAGCCTGCATATCGATCAGGAAGCGCGCCTTGAGGCGGCATTCGTCATATTCATCCAGCGCGACGCTGTCATATACGATACCGGCACCGACGCCCATCTCACCCTTGCGTATACCGTCCTGATTTTGTGCTTGCAACTGTAAAGTGCGTATCGGTACCGACAGGCAGAAATTGCCCAGTGCTTGCGCCGCTGCCGGCGGATCAAAATAACCGATGGCACCGGTGTACAAGCCACGTGGATTGAGCTCCAGTTCGCGGATGATTTGCATCGTCCTGTGCTTGGGCGCACCGGTGATCGAGCCACAGGGATACAGTGCATCAAAGATCTCGGGCAAACCCGCTGATTCATGCAACTGTGCATGCACGGTGGACGTCATCTGCAACACGCTGCTATAGCGCTGCACATCAAACAGCTTGTCGACTTTGACTGAACCGGTCTTGGCGACCCGACCAAGGTCGTTGCGCAAAAGATCGACGATCATCAGGTTCTCGGCGCGATTCTTGGTGTCGGCAGCCAATGCATCTGCCGCACCCTGGTCCTGTTGCGCATCACCGCTGGCAGCAGCGGTACCTTTCATCGGCCGCACCGTCAGCACGCCATCATCGTGACGCACAAATAATTCCGGCGACAAGGACAACACTGCGCGACCATCCGGCAATGCAAGCAAAGCACCATACGGCACCGGCTGCCTTTCACGCAGACGACGGTACAGCGCATGTACGGAACCATAAGCATCGAAGCGCAGGCGATAGGTATAGTTCACCTGATAGGTATCACCAGCCGCGATATAAGCCTGTATGCGTGCAATCGCCGCACAGAATCCTGTTTCGTCGGTATCAGCCGATACCTGCGCAATACCGGCAGCAGCGGATGAAGCCTGTTCCTGTAGCCATGCCTGCACCTGTGCCGCAGAAAGGTGTTCGCAGCGTTCGAATAAAAGGATTTCAGCCAAAGCCTGCCCGTTGGCATGCGCGTCTATCGCATGCATATCTGCGCCCAGCTCGTAGGCAAACAGGCCGACCGCAAATTTTCCCTGCTGCAAAGCCTGCTGCATCTCTCGCAACAAGGCCGGAAGCTGCGCCGCCTGTCGGCACGTCAACACACCGATATGACCTGTATACAGGCGTGAACGTGCATCTGCTGCGCTGGCGTCGATATCGTCGAGCAAGGCAAAGCAGCTACTGGTGGAATCTGCAGGGGTAAACAAAGACATAGGTCAGGCAAGGAATGCGAAGCAAGTCGCTATTGTACGACCAAGCGCGTCCGGATATTTCCAGGCGCGCCGGACTGCATTTTGTCGATACTCAGGAAATTGCCGGCACCAGGCGCCGACGAGTGTGTAGCGCTGCCGGCTTCAGGCCAGCAGCATCGCTATTTGTGCCGAAGCATGTTCGGAAGGATTTTGTTTGAAACCTGTTTTTGCATAGCGTTGCCAGTGCCCGAGTACTGCATTAGCTATCAGGTTGGCGCGTACCGCGACCTCGGCCTCATTCGCCTGCCCTTGCGTCGCGGCGATGCGCAAGGATTGCTTGAGCGCCAGTTCAATGCGGTCTATGAATTGATTCATCCGCGTTTGCAGGCGTTCGTCTTCATTCACCAGTGCATCGCCTATCATCACACGCGTCATGCCGGGATTGCGTTCGGCGAAGTTGAGCAACATCAGGATCACCGCCTGCACCTGCGACAAACCGTTTTCCTGCTGTTCGGTAATTTTGTTGATCAGGCCGAATACCGTCGTTTCGATGAATTCGATCAGGCCCTCGAACATTTGCGCCTTGCTGGCGAAATGCCGATACAGCGCAGCTTCCGACACTTCCAGTCGAGCCGCCAATGCTGCGGTGGTGATTTTCTCCCCTTTCGGCTGCTCCAGCATAGTCGCCAATGTCTGGAGTATCTGCAGCTTGCGTTCACCTGGTTTTGTAGTTGCCATAATAATTTTTATAAGTAGGTTAGCAATCTAAAACTCATTCTGCGGATAGCGGTGACTCAACTCGCCGCTAGCGCAATCGGTGCAACTGCCTGAATAGTTGCCCTACGGATTTTACTTTGACATCGACATAAATTGGGCGTTTTGTGCAACCCACTGTTGCGTGATAGCCAGTCAATGCCTGCTTGTTGGAGTCGGCGGCCAGGTATTGCGTCACCCAGGCCGTGCCCATACCCAGCTCCTTGGCCCCCTTCAGGTGGCTCACGGTATCTTCCACCAATACACAGCGCTGTGCACTGATCCTTTCCCGCGCCAGCAATTTACGCAACATTTGCTTCGATGGTTTGGGCTTCAGGCGGCCATGCACGCGCATCGCCTCTATCGGTATATGTTTGGCAAAATGCCGGTGCAAGCCGAGGTGGCGCAATACATCGCGCGAATAGCGGCGTGGTGCATTCGTCAGCAGGATCTTGCGTCCCGGCAGGCCGCGCAGCAAGCGCGCCAGCCCGCGCTCGGCGCGTATCATCGTCGGCAAATCATCAAAACGATGTGCTTCACGCAAGAAATCCTCTGGTCTTACCTGATGATGATTTACCATACCGAGCAAAGTGGCACCATAGCGCTGCCAATACGCGACACGCGCGCGATTGACGGCCGCCTCATCCGAAGCCAGACCATTCTGCTTCAAGACCTGGGCAATATAAACATTCATATTCAGATGAATCGCGGGGAAAATCGCATGCGATGCATTGTGCAGTGTGTTATCCAGGTCAAACAGCCAGGTCAGCTTGGGCATCGTTTATATTCGTATCGGGTATTCAAAACATTAAGGGAGTTGCATGCGTCGTACCATCGTTTTTGTTTTTACCGTGCTCTTGGGCCTGTTCACAGGCAGTGTACAAGCCGACAGCGCATCGGCACTCGCCACAACGTCACAAAAAACTGCACAGAAGCCTGGCGCGCCACAACGCGGCACCCTGTATCGTGTCACTTATCGCGGCAATACCAGTTATCTGTTCGGCACGGTACACGTCGGCAAGACTGCATTTTACCCACTCGAGCCGCAAGTCACACAAGCGCTGGCGGCGGCAAAGAAACTGGTGATCGAAGTCGACATCCGCAATACCGAGGCCATGCGCCAGGCCATTATGCGCCATGGCCTCTACCCGGACGGACAAACCATTAATCAACACCTGTCAGCTGACGCCACAGCACAGTTGCGCCAGGCCCTGCGCCGCAGCGGTACGCCTTTTGAAAGCATTGCACGGATGAAGCCGTGGATGGTGGCCAACCTCTTACTGGTGCAAGAGATGGCGCGCAGTGGCTTCCCGAGCGAGCAAGGGATAGAGTTGCACTTCCTCGCCATCGCAGAACAACAAAAGAAAAAAGTGCAGGAACTGGAAACGGCAGACTACCAACTTTCGCTCTTCGATAGCATGAGCGATGCGGAACAGGAAGAGTACCTGATCGAAAACCTGACCGAACTGGCTAGCGGCGAGGCGATGAAAAAAGCGCTGGAATTGATCAATGCATGGCAAAGCGCAGACGCGAAAGCACTGGATGCGGCCTTGCTGGAAATGCAAAAAGGCGAAAACGCTTCAGATCGCTTCCTGCAAACCGTGTTGCTCGATCAACGTAATCCGAATATGGCAAAACAGGTCGAAGCGCTGTTGAAAACCGATAAAAACAGCTTTGTGGCGGTAGGCGCGCTGCATCTGCTGGGTGCCAAAGGCGTGCCCAGCCTGCTGCAACAACGTGGCTACCAGGTACAGAAACTGTATTGAACCAGGCTTCCGGCCCTCTGCCGGAGGTCATGCAGCCACAGCAAATAGTTGTCATAAATAACTTTATTTGCGAAAATTATTTTCCCGTGGCAACATGCATTCAGGAAATCGCCGCTAGAAGAAAGACGCATAATTCGATGTTCGCTATTCCCGAATAGTCACATCGATTCCAGCGCAGCATTCAATAATTCGTATCGACCCAGCACCAAACTGATGTTGTCTCCCGAAGGAATGTCTGATGAACACTATGCGATTGTTCGAATGGCTGGCCGTACATATCCGTGCGCTACGGATAGTCATGGTACCCGTCCTCATCGCATTGATCTATGGTGTGCATTCACTTGTCTACATCACCGGCGGCATTAAATTCGTTTACTCCCATTCAATGTATCTGGCCATCATGCTGGCCGGCTTTGTATTCGGCATGCGGGGTGGGCTGGTAGTAGGTTTGGTAGGCGGCATTGTGCTTGGCCCATTCATGCCGATCGACGTCAGCACCGGCGAACAGCAGGCAACACTCAACTGGTTGTACCGCACCGGCTTCTTCATGCTGGTCGGATTTTCCTGTGGTGCCGCCAGCGATAGCGTCAGGGCTTATTTGCGCCACCTGAAATGGATTGCCCGTCATGACCTGGCGACGCAACTACCGAACCGCAGCGCCCTGCTCGACTCCCTGGCAGCACTGCCGAAAGTAAAAAGCAATTCCAATCTGCATGTCCTCGTCGTGGTCTCGCTGCAGAACGCAATGGAATTGAAGTCGGCCTTTGGCTTCGACGTGATCGAAGAAGTAATACGGCAATCTGCTGCCCGCTATACCAATATCCTGCAGGACAAAGTACAGGTCTATCGTATAGACCCAGAGCAGTTAGGCATCCTGGTCAAAAATCGGGATGCCCAAACCATCAATCTCCTGCTCGCAGAGTTGGTCAGGGGCGCACGCCAGCCCTATCAATTCAATGCTATCCCCATCCATGCCGACTCCCGCCTCGGTTATGCCACTTTCAGCAAAGTCGTACAGTCACCCGAGTTTTACCTGCAAAGAGCCGAATCCGCGCTGATTTCCGCCGACGAAGACGCACTGGATTGCGTGGCCTACAGTCCGGAAACCAGCAACTTCGCGAAAGAAAACCTGTCGATACTCGGCAGCCTGATGAGCGCCATCAAGGAAGGCCAGCTCTCGCTGCACTACCAGCCAAAGATTTGCATCCGTACCGGTGAAGTGCATAGTGTGGAAGCGCTAATGCGCTGGAACCACCCGGAGCGCGGCAACATCCCGCCGGCGATTTTCATTCCGCGCGCAGAACAAAGTACGCTGATCAACCTGATTACCGAATTCGCGCTGGAACAGGCTATGAAGCAAATCGTCCTGTGGCGCCAGCAAGGCATACACCTGCCGATAGCAGTCAATATCTCACCACGCAATTTGCTGCAACCCGGGTTCTCCGACCTGGTGCTGTCGCTATTGCAACGCTATGAAGTCAGCGGACAGTCGCTGGAACTGGAGGTGACCGAAGGCGCACTGATGACCGATATCGCGCGCACCATCATCGAATTGAGTCGCCTGGCCGAAGCCAAGATCACAATCTCCATCGATGACTTTGGCACCGGCTATTCATCACTGCAATACCTGCACCAATTGCCGATTTCGCTGATCAAGATCGACCAATCCTTCGTGCGTCGCCTGCCCGACGATAAAGGTGCGGTGCATATTGTCGAAGCCGCTGTCACGCTGGCGCACAAGATGGGCATGCAAACCATCGCCGAAGGCGTGGAAGAACAAAGCGCATATAAATTACTATCTGATTTAGGCTGCGACATTGCGCAAGGCTATATGATTTCGCGTCCGCTGCCGGCAGCGGAGTTCGAAAAATGGCATGCGCAATATCAGGCCGAAGCCTTATCGCTGACGGCATAAGCAAATACGATATTCCACTCCCGCCGCACCATATAAAAAAAGCGTAAGGACCATTTGATCCTTACGCTTTTTTATTGGACTGAATCTGTATCAGTGCGAACGTATCATCGTGCCGAATGCCTGTTCGGTCAGCACTTCCAGCAACAGCGAATGTTCGATGCGACCGTCGATGATGTGTACGGTATTGACGCCGGATTTGGCAGCGTCCAGTGCCGACGAAATCTTCGGCAACATGCCGCCGGAGATAGTGCCGTCTTCAAACATTTCATCGATTTCGCGTGCCGACAAGTCGGTCAGCAAATTGCCCTGCTTGTCTTGCACACCGGCGATATTCGTCATCATGATCAGCTTTTCAGCTTTCAGGATCTCGGCAATCTTGCCGGCCACGACGTCGGCATTGATGTTGTATGCCTGGCCATCATCACCAAAGCCGATAGGCGAAATGATAGGAATGAAAGCATCATCCTGCAGCGCTTTCACGACCGCCGGATTGATTGCTTCGATATCACCGACAAAACCGATGTCGAGGAATTGGCCCGGATGTTCCTTGTCCGGCATCTGCATCTTCTTGGCGCGGATCAAACCGCCATCCTTGCCGGTCAGGCCGACTGCCTGGCCGCCGTAGTGGTTGATCAGCATCACGATATCCTGCTGCACTTCACCGCCCAGCACCCACTCCACGACTTCCATTGTTTCTTCGTCGGTGATGCGCATGCCTTGCACGAAGGTGCCTTGCTTGCCGATTTTTTTCAGCGCGTTATCGATTTGCGGGCCACCGCCATGCACCACAACCGGGTTCATGCCGACCAGCTTCAATAAAATCACGTCGCGCGCGAAGCCGTGCTTCAGGCGCTCTTCGGTCATCGCATTGCCGCCGTATTTGACGACAATGGTCTTGCCGTGAAATTTGCGGATATACGGCAGCGCCTCGGCCAGAATTTGCGCCTGTATTTGTGGCGAAACTACAGTAAGATCAGCGTTCATATCGGTCAAGTTGGGTTTGAAAGGTTCTGAAAATGGATGACCGCGATTTTACAGCGAATGCCAATTGATTTCTTGGCTCTTTGCCGGAATTTCCATGAATATTCGGCAGCTGTATTGCCCAAACGACAAAACCACCCGCAATGACGCCCCATTCATCCTCCGCGCCACCCACTGAATTGACACGGGGACTGGAGTCCCTGCGCCCGGCCTTGCTGCGCTTTGCACTGCTGCAGTTGCGCGACCAGGCGCTGGCCGAAGACGTGGTGCAGGACGCCTTGATTGCGGTACTGGAGAAGCCGGACAGCTTTGCCGGGCAATCTTCGCTACGCACCTATGTCACAGCCATCATGAAGTACAAGATCATCGACGCGCTGCGCGCCGGCCAGCGTACGCGTCAATTCGAGGGGCACGACGAGCAATCGGATGATGATTTGATCGATGCGCTCTTCACCGCCGATGGCCATGCGCGCGAAACGCCGCAAGCCTGGAGTGATCCGGTAGCGACGGTACAGGAACAGGATTTCTTCCGCGTACTGGAAATTTGCCTGGAGAAACTACCGGCAAAAACCGCGCGCATTTTCATGATGCGCGAGTGGCTGGAACTGGAAACCGAAGAAATCTGTAAGGAATTGGATATTTCCTCGTCTAATGCCTGGGTGATGCTGTATCGCGCACGCCTGCATTTGCGCGCCTGCCTCGACCTGAACTGGTTCGGCAATCAGCCCGCGCCACGCTAACTCATAGGAAAACCATGGGACTCCCGACTTGCAAGGAAGTACATCAATTGGCATCTGCCAGGCTGGACCGACCGTTAAGCATGGTCGAGACCTTGCGTATGCGTATGCATTTGCTGGTGTGCGACGCCTGTCGTGGCTTTAATGCGCAACTCGGCATCCTGCGCAATGCGATGCGCCAGATGCCGCTTATCGACCCTACGGAAAAGAAGGAAAAATGAGTTCTTGCTCGCATTGCGGCGCGGCATTTTCATGCGGCATGGTCGACACGACTAGCAACGAAGCCTGCTGGTGCACCGCACTGCCGACTGCACCCAAAGCTGAAGTGCTGCGCAATGCCGACGGCAGTGCCAAGACTTGCATGTGCCCGGCCTGCCTGGCCTCCTTGCGGGCGCGTCGCCAGACGGCAGCGATGGCAGCCACTAAATCCTGACTCAGGCAGCCGTGTTGCTGCATGCACGCTCTTCCTGGCGCGGGAAGGTGGCACGGATTTTATCCAGGTTTGCTTTGGTAGGTGCATCTATGCGGCGCACTTGATAGGCGAATTTGGCTGGCGCAACATTGTGCGGACCAACCCGTGCACTACGCACGCCTTTTTGATTCAGGGCCGCAAGATGATTGCGCGCCGCTTCTTCCGATTTGAAGATGCCGAGCGAAATACCCCACTGCAAAGGTGTATGTTCGCTAATCACAAAGAAGTCATCGACCCCCAGGCGCTTTAACTCCCCACCTTTTTTATCAGCGGCTTCCTTATTGGCGAGTGGCGGGATGTAGACGATAAAGCGGGCATTTTCCTGCACCGGACGACGTATCAGGCGTTCCCCCAAAGCCAGTGCCGCCAGTTTCGCTTCAAAGTTTTTCGCTTCGGCCGCATCGAAATTGCCGATCTCGGTACAAGCCAGCACATCGGCGGCTTTCTCAGTCGTTTGCGGGATTTTTTCCGGCTCGACTACCGCGACTTTTTCCACCTTCTCGGCTGCACCGTTCTCGACAGGCAAAGGCAGCAGCTTCAACTGATCCGGATTCAATTGCTGCTTCAGGCGCAAAGGATCATGGCTGGGCGGAATCAGCGCATCCAGATAACCATGCTGGAAGGCGTACAAGCCGCCGTTAATCAGTAACAGTAAGCCGAACAGGATTTTTAGCATGTTGGAGAATGTTGAATCGCTACTGTATGCAAGCCGATCAGGACCAGATTGTCGACACGCGTGTAATCAATCGAAAGATGCGGCGCAATCAAGTCTGCCGCGCCACCCGCCAGAATGCAAGGAATAGGCAAATTGGGATAAGTACGCATTTGCGCCGCCACCGCACGCTCGATCGCCCCGGCTTGCGCCGCCAGGCAACCACTGACGATAGCTGCATCGGTATTGTCGGCAAATGGTTGCGTCAATGTGCTTTGCAATGCGACTTGCGGCAACTGTGCAGTATTCTTCGCCAGCGACGACGCCATCAAACCCAGGCCCGGCAAAATCATGCCACCGATAAATTCCCCCCCCGCACTCAAGGCATCAACCGTGGTTGCGGTACCGCAGGTCGCCACCACCAATGGCCCCTCCGGGAACAGGGCATGCGCACCGATCGCAGCGGCAAAACGGTCTGCGCCCAGCTGCGTCGGATTCAGGTAGCGATTCCGCACCCCACCCAACTCTGCTGCCGAGGCAAACCATTCCAGCGCTACCGGCCGGGTACCCAGCGTGTGCAATACCGCACGCTCCAGCTCACCGCGCAATTCATGGCCCGCCACATTCGACAACATGACACGGCCTATGCTGAAACCGCGCCATGCCTCGATCAGGGTTCCCGCTTCAGCGCGCGCGACGCTGCCCTGCTGCAGCCACTTGCCGGGTGTCTGCTCAGGCGCGGATCGATCGACCAGCGCCCATTTGATTCGTGTATTACCTGCATCGACCAATAACAGCATCGCCTCAACCCTCCCTGATTCGCAACGATACATCGCCGGCGACTACCGTGATGCGACCTTGTGCAGTATCCAGCAACAAGCGGCCGCCGGCATCCACCCCGGCGGCATGGCCACTATGCAGTACCTGGCCCTGGTCGAGGATATTCACCGCCTGCCCGGCATAGGCATCCAACGCATTCCAGGCATCGACAAAGCCGGCAAAACCCTCTTGCTCAAAACGTGGCAAAGCCTGCGCAAAGCCGTCCAGCAAAGCAGCCATTGCACGTTCAGGCTCTGCTGCCAGTTCGGTCGCTGCCACAACCGCGCGGCCGGTTTGCGCACTCAGGTCGGATGCCCGTGCAATATTAATCCCTACGCCGATCACCACCCAGCTCGCCGGCTGCCCGCTCTTGTCCGCCACTGTTTCGATCAGGATGCCGGCCAGCTTGCCATCGTCCTTCAAGACATCGTTCGGCCACTTCAGGCGGGCATCGACGCCAAAAGTACGCAAGGCTTCGGCAATCACGACGCCGACCGCCAATGGCAAACCCAGCAAACCCTGAAGCGGCAAATTGAATTTCCACGCCAGCGAAAAAGTAAGCGCGGCACCGGCCGGCGTATGCCAGGCACGTCCGGCGCGTCCCTTGCCGGCAGTCTGTACTTGCGCCCACAACAGCGTTGGCTGCTGCAAATGCGGCGCGCGCGCCAGCAAATCGGCATTGGTCGAACCGGTTTCCGCCACGATCTCCAGCGCGATAGCTTGCGCCGCATTGGTGCAAAGGCCGGCCAGTCGTTGTGCTGATGGGAGTGGAGTCATGTGCGCATTGTAACGGGATGCTTGCCCCGACGAAACTGAAGTCGATATGGAAATGCCTGCGCATTGACCACCAATTTGCCCGCAAAGTACCGGCGTGACGCAAATTGCATTCTCCCTTACACTTGCCTGCATGCATAACTCCGCGTCGCCCACCCTCAGCTACACGCCGAACGACCAGGCTACTGTGATCGCAGCAGGGTCGTGGCAGGTGCGTGCGCTGATCGATCCGGGCGCAATGGACAAACTGACCGCCACCCTGCGCGGCGTGCGCAAGGTCGATGAAACGCGTTGGGATTTAAGCGGCATAGAAGCTCTCGACTACATCGGCGCACAGTTGCTGTGGAATGCCTGGGGCAAGAAACGTCCGCCACAACTCACGCTGGCACCGCAGCACGAAAGCTTCTTCCAGCGCCTGGAACAAACCGGCACGCTGCAAGTCAAGAGGCCGCCGCAACATCGTTGGTATACCTTTTCCGCCTATCTGCAATTCAAGCTGAGGATGGCCGACCATATGCTCGGCTTCATCACCCTGATCGGACAACTGGTGATGGATATGGGCCGCTTCATACGGCAACCGCAACGCGGGCCGTGGAAAGAAATCTCGGCAAATATTTTCCATACCGGCTACCAGGCACTGGGTATTACCGCACTGGTCGGATTTTTGATCGGTGTCGTACTGTCTTATTTGTCGGCACAACAATTGCATCAGTTTGGCGGTGATATTTTCCTCGTCAATATTCTCGGCATGAGTGTGATCCGTGAACTCGGTCCTTTGCTGGCAGCCATCCTGGTGGCCGGTCGCTCCGGTTCATCGATTACCGCGCAGCTCGGTGTGATGCGGGTGACGGAAGAACTGGATGCGATGCTGGTAATGGGCTTGCCGCATGGCTACCGCCTCATCATGCCAAAGGTTATCGCACTGGCGATCTCCATGCCCTTGCTGGTAGTCTGGACCGACGCGATGGCTTTGATCGGCGGCATGGCGGCGGCGAATGTCGAGTTGGGGCTGTCGTTCAAGTACTTCTTGCGTGAATTGCCGGATGCGGTGCCGCTGGCAAACTATTGGATAGGACTCGGCAAAGGTGTGGTGTTCGGCAGCCTGATTGCACTGGTCGCCTGCCATTTCGGCTTGCGCATCAAACCGAATACGGAAAGCCTGGGCGAAGGCACGACCATCTCGGTGGTCACCGCGATCACGGTCGTGATCCTGGCCGATGCAGTATTTGCGATTGTCTTTAGCGGGGTGGGATTCTGATGAACACTGAACCGGACCCATGCGTGGAAGACAAGGCGGACAATGCCCGGACTATCATAGAGATTGAAAACCTGAGCACGCGCTTTGGCGATGTAGTGGTGCATGAAAATCTCAGCCTGAAGATCAATCAGGGCGAAATCGTGTCGCTGGTCGGCGGCTCGGGCTCCGGCAAGACAGTGCTCTTGCGCCAGATGCTGGGCTTGAACCAGCCCGCCAGCGGTAGCGTGCGCGTGTTTGGTGAAGACATCAATCGCATCGATGCCGGGCATCTGCAGCAATTGCGCAACCGCTGGGGTATGCTGTTCCAGCAGGGCGCACTGTTTTCGGCATTGACAGTGTTCGACAATGTGGCGCAACCGATGCGCGAATTACGTGTCTTGCCGAAGCAATTGATACGCGATGCAGCCTTGCTGAAATTACAGATGGCCGGCATCGGTCCCGAACATGCACTGAAGATGCCTGCTGATTTATCCGGCGGCATGATCAAGCGGGTTGCATTGGCGCGAGCCCTGGCACTGGAACCGGAACTGCTGTTCCTGGATGAACCGACTGCAGGCCTCGATCCGAATGCATCGGAGAGTTTCGTCAGCCTGATACGCGAGTTACGCGATGAAATGCATCTGACCGTCGTCATGGTCACGCATGACCTGGATACCTTGTTTGCACTGTCTTCTCGTGTCGCAGTACTGGCGGACAAACACATCATCGCCTATTGCAGGCCGGACAAAGTGGTTGAATTCAAGCATCCGTTTATCGAAACATTTTTCCGCGGCGAACGCGGGCAGCGTGCATTTGAAGCCTTGCCCGAGAAGCCGGATCAAGCCAGGGGAGGAGAGTCGCAATCACTCTAAAGATCAATTATGGAAAATAAAGCTCATGCATTAATGGCCGGCATTTTCACGATCGTCCTCTTGATCGCGGCGGTGCTGATCGCACTCTGGTTCAATCGGGATCGCGTGGAACGCGTACCTTATGAAATCGCCACCACCCTGTCCGTGCCCGGCCTCAATCCACAGGCCGGCGTACGCTATCGCGGCCTCGATGTAGGCCGCGTCGATGCGGTACTGTTCGATCCGCAAAAACCCGGCCAGATCCTGATCCGTTTCAGTGTCTCCAAAGACACGCCGATCACCCATTCGACTTTCGCCACGCTCAGCTACCAGGGTGTGACCGGGCTGGCCTACGTACAACTGGATGATGATGGCTCGCAACCGGTACTGCTGCCCTCTTCCAAAAACAAGGTAGCGCGCATCACCTTGCGCGCCAGCCTGCTCGATACCTTGCAATTGCGCGGACTGGCGATCTTGAAGCAAACCGAAGAACTGGCATCAAAAGTCAACCTGATGCTGTCCGAGGAAAATCAGAAGACCATACTCAGCTCCTTCAGCGATGTCAGTGCCGCGGCCAACAAGATAGAAAAGATCCCGCAACAGCTGCAACCGACGCTGGATAAATTACCGGCGCTTGCAAACAAAGCCGATAGCGCGTTGAACTCGATCAACCGTTTCTCCGATGAAGCGACGCAAATCACCAGCAAGCTGAATGCGACAGGTGGCCCGATCGACAGCTTAGACGATACTATTAACAAAGTTGGCTCGGCCGCCTCGCTGGTGGAATACCAGGCATCGCCTTTGATTGATGAAACCCGCACGTCGATGCGTTCGCTGAACCGCGCGCTGGAATCATTCAACCAGCGGCCGCAAGGCATACTGTTCGGCCCCGGTCGTGCCCAGCCCGGTCCGGGTGAAGCCGGCTTCAGCGCGCCGGCTCCATAAGATCATTGCCAAGGATTGCCAAGATGAAGCTCACTCGCAGATTATTGATAGCACTTGCACTGGCCGGTAGCGCGCTACTTACCGGTTGTGCCGGCAATGCGCCGGCGCTGACACTGTATGACCTCGGTCCGCTGCAAGCTCAAAAGACCGACACAACTGTCAACAATCTGCCGGCGCTTAGCATCGCCGAGGTGGCGGCACCAAGCTGGCTCGATACGCAGATGATGTTTTACCGTCTCAATTACGCTAACAATCAGCAACCGCGTCCTTATGCCGGCAGCCAATGGGCGATGCCACCGGCGCAGTTACTGGAGCAAAGGCTAAAAGCACGTTTATCGCAAGCTGGCGGCATCGTAGTCCCGGCCGATAACGGCGCAGCCAATTTGCCTATCCTGCGGATCGAGGTCGATGATTTTTCACAATCATTTGATAGCGCGCAGCACAGCACAATAAACATCGCGATGCGCGCCTCCTTGTTTGACGGTCGCAATTTGCGTGCACAAAAAATGTTCAGTCGGCAGTTGCCAACAGTAAGCGCGGATGCCCAGGGTGGCGCCGCGGCACTGGCAAGCGCCAGCGATGCAATCATTAATGAAATAGCGGTATGGTTATCAACAGTCCCGACGAAAAAATAATCCCTGCGCAACAGCCGCCGCCATTGCAAGCATCGACGTTTTCACGCGGTGCGCTGCTGGCTTATCTGTTCCTGATCGTCTATGCCAGCCTGTACCCATTCACCGGCTGGCAGGACGTCGGCTTGCCATTGCAAACCTATCTGCTGGCGACCATGCCACCGCGTTACTGGACCGGCTTCGACCTGTTGACCAATATCCTTGGCTATATCCCTCTCGGCATGCTTGCCGTGTATGCACTTTATCCGCAGGTACGTCGCTTTGGCGCATTACTGCTGGCCTTCGCTCTCGGCATCATCTTGTCCGGCACGATGGAGGCAACCCAGGCTTATCTGCCAAGCCGCGTCGCCTCGAATATGGATTTGCTCACCAATAGCCTGGGCGCGCTGATAGGTGCACTGATCGGGATTGCCAGCAGCCACCTGGTGCTGGAACGCAGCCGCCTGCGGCATCTGCGGCAGCGCTGGTTCACCGCCGAAGCAAGTCGCGGCCTGACTATCTTTGCGCTATGGCCGCTGGCGCAGATTTACCCGCAAAGCTATTTGTTCGGCCAGGGCCAGCTCTTGCCGGTGTTTTCCGACTGGCTGTCAGAATGGCTGGCCACGCCTGTCGACCTGGGCAGCTTCCTGCGCCAGGGCATCCAGCTCACGGTCGAACAATACTGGCTGACCGAAGCCATCATTACCGCTTGCGGCGTCGGCGGCGCGCTGCTGGCACTGGCTTGCATGCTGCGCGACAAGGCACCGCGCCTGGTCTTGTTACTGCTGCTGTTACTGGCCGCGCTGGCGGTCAAAGGCCTCGCCACCGCTATCTTCTTCAGCCCGGATGCCGCATTCGCGTGGCTCACGCCTGGTGCACAAGGCGGCTTATTGCTGGGACTGGCGCTGTTGACCGGCCTGATTTTCCTGTCGCGCACGAACCAGCGGCGCGCGGCTGCCGGCTTGCTGATCGCCGGCCTGATCGTCGTCAATATCGCACCGACCAATCCTTACTTTATTGCCACGCTGGAAACCTGGGTGCAGGGGAAATTCCTCAACTTCAATGGCGCCGCGCAATTCCTGTCGCTATTCTGGCCCTTCGCCGCCTTGTGGTTCCTGCTGCATTCCAGCCATCGCGTGAAGCGAAAATGACGCGGGTGTATCATCTTGGTCTTTAAAGCAGATTCGCCCCCTCATGTCTGAAGATAAACAATTTTTTGGCCAGCATTTATTCATTTGCATGAATCAGCGTGATGATGGCCGCGAGTGCTGTGCCGAGCGCGGTGCGCACGCTGCACAGAAACACTTGAAGGCACGCGTCAAGGAATTGGGCCTGAGCCGCAGCGGCGAAGTCCGCGTCAATCAATCCGGTTGCCTCGGGCGTTGCGAGGAAGGCCCGGTCATCGTGATCTATCCGCAAGGCACCTGGTACACCTATGTCGACAATGAAGACCTCGATGAAATCATTGATGTCCATCTGGTCGGCGGCAAAGTGGTTGAACGCCTGAAAATCTGAAACAAGGCGCCGGCGGAAATACCGCCGCCCTCCTTCCTTATCAATACCTCATGAACGCACAAACACAGTATTTTTCCCTGGATGGCCTTGCCGGTTCGCTGGAATGCGCACTGGACCTGCCGGCCGACCAGGCACCACGTGGCATCGCGCTGGTCGCCCATCCGCATCCCTTGTATGGCGGCACCATGGACAACAAGGTCGTGCATACACTGGTGCGCTCTTTCGTCGCACTCGGCTATGCCGCCTTCCGCATGAATTTCCGCGGCGTCGGCGCATCCGGCGGGGTACACGATGGCGGTGCCGGTGAAACAGACGATATGGCGCAACTGTTAGCGTATGCACAAGAAAAATACCCGGAGCTGCCGTTTGCGCTATCCGGCTTTTCTTTCGGCACCTTCGTCCAGGCGCAATTGCAAAAGCGGCTGGAAGCGGAAGGCCGTTCCGCCGAGCGCTTGGTACTGGTCGGCACCGCTGCCGGCAAATGGCCGCTGCCTACGGTTCCGGCCGGGACTATATTGATCCACGGTGAGCAGGATGAAACCATCCCGCTGACGAATGTGTTCGACTGGGCACGCCCGCAAGACTTGCCAGTGCTGGTGGTTCCCGGCTGCGATCATTTTTTTAATCGCAAACTGCAACATATCAAGAATCACGTTGTCGAAATGTGGCTGCGCTAATCTGCTGATTGATAAACATTCATCTTGCTGTATCAATCAGCACCGCGTGCAGCGCTATAATCCGATAACTTTTCCAAATCGACGCCCGCATTCCCACGCGGGCATCCACCACAGAGTCCAATGAAAAAATTACTTGCGGCCATTGCTGCTACCGTCCTATCGCTTTCCTCCGCTTTTGCCCAAAGTGTTCCTTCGCCTACCATCAATGCCAAATCGTGGTTACTGCTGGATGCAACCAGCAACCAGGTACTGGCATCGAATGAGCCTGATATGCGTATCGAACCGGCATCGCTGACCAAACTGATGACCGCGTATGTAGCCTTCACCGCAATCCAGGATAAAAAACTGGACCTGAACCAGATGATCACAATTTCCACCAATGCGTGGAAAGTCGATCCAAGCAGCTCGAAAATGTTTATCGAACCGCGCGTACCGGTCAAGGTCAACGACCTGCTGTACGGCCTGATCGTGCAATCCGGTAATGACGCGGCTGTCGCCATTGCCGAAGCCGTCGCCGGCACCGAAGATGCCTTCGTCGCCCTGATGAACCGTGAAGCGGAACGCATGGGCATGAAGTCCACCCACTTCGCCAACCCGCACGGCTTGCCAAGCGCCAGCAACTACTCGACCGCACGCGACCTGTCGGTACTGGCTTCGCACCTGATCAACGATCATCCTGAGTTCTACAAAATTTATTCGACCAAGGAATACACCTACAACAACATCAAGCAGCCGAACCGCAACCGCTTGCTGTGGCTGGATCCAACCGTGGACGGTATGAAAACCGGTTACACCCAGGGCGCAGGCTACTGCCTGATCTCGACCGCAAAACGTCCTAACGGCACTGGTGAACGTCGCCTGATTTCAGTCGTACTTGGCACCATTTCCGACCAGGCACGCGCACAGGAAAGCCAAAAGCTGCTGAACTGGGGCTTCCTGAACTTCGACACCGTGAAGCTGTATGCGAAGAACGAGCCTATCGCCACGCCGAATGTCTGGAAAGGCACGCAGAACAGCATCAAGATCGGCTTCACCCGTGACGTCTACATCACCGTACCAAAAGGCGTGGCAAACACCATGAAACCGGTACTGGCGCGCAAAGACCCGCTGGTTGCGCCTATCGACAAAAACAGCCAGGTCGGCACCATCAAGGTGATGTCGGCTGACGGCAAAGTCGTTTCCGAATTACCGGTACTGGCATTGGAACAAGTCGGCCAGGCCGGTTTGTTCGGTCGTGCGCTGGATTCGATCCGCCTGTGGGTGCATTAATCAGTATTTAGTGTGCGTATGCCAGTGCATACGCAACAAAACAGCGGCAGGTTCAACCACGGTTGATCCTGCCGTTTTTATTTCCGGCAAGCATGCCGCCCGTCAACATATGTCGCCAAATCACTGGCAGCCCTTGTTTATGCCAGAATTGATATCCGGCCCCTGAATGGAAACGCTGCCATGGACAAGGATCCCATCGTCTACCTGAACGGCAATATGACTCCCCTCTCCGAAGCCAAGATTTCGGTACTGGACCGGGGCTTCATTTTTGGCGACGGCATCTACGAAGTAGTCCCGATATACGCCCGTAAACCCTTCCGGCCAAAGCAACATCTGCAACGCCTGTTCCGCGGCCTGGCCGCGATCGGCATAGACAATCCGCACACCGAAACAGAATGGCTGGATTTGGTAAGCCAGGTGGTGCAAGCCGCACCGATGTCGGATCAATTGATTTATATACAGGTGACGCGCGGCGTGGCGCGACGTTCGCATGCTTTCCCGAATACGGAATTAACGCCTACGGTTTTCATCATGGGCAATCCGCTCACCTTGCCTTCAGACGAAGCGCGCGCGACCGGTGTAGCCTGCGTCACGATGGAAGACAAACGCTGGCTGCATTGTGAAATCAAATCCATTTCGCTGCTCGGCAATGTCCTGGCGGCGCAAAATGCAGCTGAAAATAATGCGAATGAATCGATACAGTTCCGCGACGGTTTTTTGACCGAAGGCTCGGCTTCCAATGTCTGGATAGTCAAGCAAGGTATACTGGCGGGACCGCCGACGGATAACCTGATCCTGGAAGGCATACGTTACGGCCTGATCGAAGAATTGTGTGCGGCGAACGATATCCCGTTCCAGTTGCGTCGGATCAGCCGCGACGAAGTATTTGCCGCAGATGAAGTGTTATTGTCATCGGCTTCCAAGGAAATCTTGCCGGTTGTCACCATAGACGGCAAAAGCATTGGAAACGGACTGCCCGGCCCCATTTATAAGAAACTATACAAGGCTTATCAAAAAGCCAAATCCAGTTAGCCTGCCTTTGTGCAGATAGCAGGAATAACAACACACCAAAGTACCCATCATGAGCGAACTAGACCCTACCGAAAGCCTGATCGAATATCCAAGCGACTTCCCCATTAAAGTCATGGGCCTGGCGCACGATCAGTTTGTCCCGACCATTATTGATGTCGTCGTCGTACACGATCCGGAATTCCACGAAGGCCGGATCGAACAACGTCCGTCTTCAGCCGGCAACTATTTATCGCTGACCGTCACGGTACGCGCCACCAGCCGTGAACAACTGGACAATCTGTACCGTGCCCTGTCCTCGCACCCTATGGTGAAGTACGTCCTGTAAGACCGTGGACATGTCCGTGCCACAGCAGCCCCTGATCCTGCAACGCGGGCTGGAGGCTTACGAAACCACGTTTGCCGCGATGCGCGCATTTACCGATGCACGCACGGCGGCGACCGCCGACGAACTGTGGATCGTCGAACATCCCCCTGTATTCACCCTCGGCCTGGCGGCCGATCCTTCGCATGTGCTGGATCCGCACCAGATCCCGGTGGTGGAAACCGACCGCGGCGGCGAAGTGACTTACCACGGTCCCGGACAGGTTGTTATCTATTTGCTACTTGATTTGCGTCGCCATAAGGCCGATGCCCGCCTGTTTGCCCGGGAATTGGTGAATAAAATCGAACAGTCGGTGATCGATACGCTGGCGGCGTATAATCTTGCCTGCGAGCGCAAACCCGGCGCGCCCGGCATTTATATGTCGGACGGACCGGCGCAAGGCGCCAAAATTGCGGCACTGGGCCTGAAGATCAGGGGCAACGGTTGCACCTATCACGGTGTCTCGCTGAATGTTGCGATGGATCTGACCCCGTTTACCTGGATCAATCCCTGCGGTTATGAAGACCTGGCCACCATTGATATGCAAAGCCTGGGCGCGCAGACGACTTTAGCCGAAGTGCAAAATGCACTGGCAAACAGATTAAGCACTAGCCTGTCCCGTTAGACCGGCGGCATCACTGCACTACCCGTAGTAATAACCATATTTTTATCGTGGCAATGACGAACGTCGGCGCCACGCGTTGTTAGCCAGCGCTATTACCCGGCGCTGACATAACGACACCTGACAAAAAGCGACCAGCCTGATGACTACTGAAACCAATCCAGCCGTAACGCCTGCCTATAACCCAAGCGAAAAGCAAAAGGGTGCCGCCAAAACCATACGCATCCCGATCAAGGTGATTCCTATGGAGCGCCTGCCCAAGCCCGACTGGATCCGTGTCAAGGCCGCTTCGCCGTCTACCCGCTTCTACGAAATCAAGGACATCCTGCGCGCCAACAACCTGGTGACAGTGTGCGAAGAAGCCAGCTGCCCGAATATCGGCGAATGCTTCGGCAAAGGCACGGCGACCTTCATGATCATGGGTGACAAGTGCACGCGTCGCTGCCCGTTCTGCGATGTCGGCCATGGCCGTCCGGACCCACTTGATGTCAATGAGCCGGAAAACCTGGCCAAGACCATCGCCGCACTGCGCCTGAATTACGTTGTGATTACATCCGTCGACCGCGACGATCTGCGTGACGGTGGTGCCGGCCATTTTGCCGAATGCATACGCCGGGTACGCGAACTGTCACCGAATACCCGCATTGAAATCCTGGTGCCTGACTTCCGCGGCCGCATGGACCGCGCGCTGGAAATCCTGAACGCCGCACCGCCTGACGTGATGAACCACAATCTGGAAACCGCACCCCGCCTGTACAAGGAAGCGCGTCCGGGCTCCGATTACGAATACTCGCTGAACCTGCTCAAACGCTTCAAGGCGCAACATCCAAACACCCCAACCAAATCCGGCATCATGGTCGGACTCGGCGAAACCGATGAAGAAGTCCTGCAAGTCATGCGCGATATGCGTGCGCACGATGTCGACATGCTGACCATCGGCCAATACCTGATGCCGAGTGGCGATCACTTGCCGGTGCGTCGCTATGTGCACCCGGACACGTTCAAAATGTATGAAGAAGAAGCGTACAAAATGGGCTTCGCACATGCGGCAGTCGGCGCGATGGTACGCAGCTCTTACCACGCCGACCAACAAGCGCATGGTGTTACCAGCGCGCAAAGCGACGTCGTCAACAAATAATCGAAACAACCCGCAACGCGGTTAAAAATCAGGGAAGAAGGAAAGTAAGAATGAATGACCGTAACGCGGGTAGCGAGAAGAAAAATTCGCCGGCTACCGTTTTGTTTGCCAGCCTCATCGGCACCACCATCGAATTTTTCGATTTTTATATTTACGCCACTGCGGCAGTCCTGGTTTTTCCCACCCTCTTCTTCCCTTCATCGAATCCAACCGCCGGCATGCTGCAATCGCTGGCGACTTTCGCGATCGCCTTCTTTGCGCGTCCGGTCGGTTCCGCCGTGTTCGGCCACTATGGTGACCGCATAGGTCGCAAGGCAACACTGGTTGCCGCCTTGCTGACCATGGGTATCTCTACCGTGGTGATCGGCTTGCTGCCAACGTATGAAGCGATCGGTACGCTGGCTCCGCTGTTGCTGGCTTTGTGCCGCTTCGGCCAGGGCCTGGGCCTTGGTGGCGAATGGGGTGGTGCAGTATTGTTGGCAACCGAAAACGCACCACCGGGCAAGATCGCCTGGTACGGCTGCTTCCCGCAACTCGGCGCACCACTGGGCTTCTTCCTCTCCGGCGGCATCTTCCTGCTGCTGAGCGAAACCCTGACCAATGAACAATTCTTCAGCTACGGCTGGCGTATTCCTTTCATCGCCAGTGCAGTGCTGGTACTGGTTGGCCTGTATGTACGCCTGAAAATTACCGAAACACCGGTATTCCAGAAGGTGCTGGATAAAAACGAGCGTGTCAAAGTGCCTATTGCCACCATCTTCCGTGAGCACAGCCGCGTCCTGGTACTGGGCACCATCATTGCCACCGCTACCTTTGTGCTGTTCTACCTGATGACGGTTTTTGCCTTGAGCTGGGGCACTACCGGGCTCGGTTACACGCGCAAGGAATTCCTGATCCTGCAATTGTTCGCCGTCGTCTTCTTCGCGCTAACCATCCCTATTTCTGCCCTGCTGGCCGATAAATATGGTCGTCGCATCACCATGATCCTGGTCTCGATTGCGATCATGCTGTTTGGCTTTTTGATCTCGCCGATGTTTGTTGCGCATGATGCGATCGGTGTCACTTTCTTCCTGTCACTCGGCCTGGCGCTGATGGGCATGACCTACGGTCCGCTCGGCACCATGCTGTCTGAGTTGTTCCCGACTGAGATCCGCTATACCGGTGTCTCGCTGACCTTCAACCTCGGCGGCATCGTCGGTGCATCACTGGCTCCGTATGCAGCCACCTGGCTGGCAACCAATTACGGCTTGCACTATGTCGGTTACTACCTGTCTGGCGCAACCCTGCTGACCCTGATTGCATTGCTGATGGTAGGCAAACAAAAATCGATTACCGAATCCGCGCTCACACCATCCGGTAGCAATTCCTGATCTGAATTTCGCTACACATAAAAAAAGTCCGGTACAGCATTAGCTGACCGGACTTTTTTCTTGGCTGGATAGCGCGCTTAAGTTGCCCTCTCCGCTTCGATACTTTCTTCCGCATCATCTTCTTCACCAAGAAAGCCACCGCTCTGATGCGCCCACAAGCGCGCATACAAACCATGGCGTTCCAGCAATTCGCGATGCGTGCCTTCTTCGACGATGCTGCCCTTGTCCAGCACGATCAATCTGTCCATCGCTGCAATGGTCGACAGTCGATGCGCAATCGCGACCACGGTTTTACCTTCCATCAATTGGTACAAGCTGGTCTGGATCGCGGCTTCCGCTTCTGAATCGAGCGCACTGGTCGCTTCGTCCAGCAAGAGGATAGGCGCATCCTTCAACATCACGCGTGCAATGGCTATCCGCTGACGCTGGCCACCAGATAGCTTCACGCCACGTTCACCGACATGCGCATCGTAGCCGGTACGACCTTTCGCATCGCTCAGGGTCAGGATGAACTCGTGCGCTTCCGCCCGTTTGGCGGCGGCGATCATTTGCTCATCGCTGGCATCCGGGCGACCGTACAGAATGTTGTCGCGTACCGAGCGATGCAGCAGCGAAGTATCCTGCGTCACCATCCCGACCTGTGCACGCAGGCTGGTCTGTGTGACGTGTGCAATATCCTGCCCGTCGATCAGGATCCGGCCCTGTTCGATATCGTAAAAACGCAGCAGCAAATTGACGATCGTCGACTTGCCGGCACCGGAGCGCCCAACCAGGCCGACTTTTTCACCCGGACGTATGGTCAGGTCCAGCTGTTCGATGACCGGACGTGTCCCGCCATAGGCAAAGCCCACGCTTTCGAATACCAGCTCCCCTTTATCCACCTGCAAAGGCAGCGCATCCGGCGCATCCACCACCATATGGCGGCGCGACAAGGTATTGATGCCATCCTGCACGGTACCCACCTGTTCGAACAGGCTGGCCATTTCCCACATCACCCAGTGCGAAATACCGTTCAGGCGCAAGGCCATCGCAGTCGCCGCAGCCACCGCACCGATCCCGACTTGTCCCAGTGTCCATAACCACAGCGCAACGCCCGCGGTACTGAGGATCAACAACATGCTCAAGGCGTGGTTCACGACTTCGAAACCACTCACCAGGCGCATCTGGTTATGCACGGCGACCAGGAATTCCTGCATCGCATTGCGCGCATAACCGGCTTCACGCCCGGCATGCGAAAACAATTTGACGGTGCCGATATTGGTATATGCATCAGTGATGCGGCCTGTCATGAGTGAGCGCGCATCGGCCTGGTGGCGCGATACCTTGCTCAGGCGCGGCACGAAGTAACGCAAGGCAACGCCATACAGCGCAGCCCAGCTCATGAAAGGCACCAGCATCCACAGGTCGAAGGTACCGACCACGCTGACCAGCGTTACAAAATAAATCAGTACGAACACCAGGATGTCACCCATGATCATGCAGACATCGCGTACCGCCAATGCCGTCTGCATCACCTTGGCCGCCACGCGCCCGGCAAACTCATCCTGGTAAAAACCCATACTCTGGTTCAGCATCAGGCGATGGAAGTTCCAGCGCAGCTGCATCGGGAAGTTACCGGCCAGGGCCTGGTGCTTGAACATGGTTTGCAGGGCGACCAGGATCACGCTCAGTACCAGTATCCCGGCCAGGGTCAGCAGGCTGCTGCGCTCCTGCGTCCACAGCAGCGCCGGCTGTACCTTGCTGAGCCAGTCGACAATGCGCCCCATCATCGCAAACAGCAATGCCTCGAACACACCGATAGCGGCTGTCAACAAAGTCATCGCAGCGATATAACGACGCGCACCCTTGGTACAAGCCCAGACAAAGGCCGTAAATCCGCTTGGTGGTGTAGCAGGTACTTCATCCTGGTAGGGATGTAATAATTTTTCAAACCAGACAAACATTCATTTCTCCATATAAACCGGATGCCTGCTGCATTTGCCATGCGCAGGCGACAGCCGGTCTCTATTCAATTTTCTTTGTAATCGGCAAAGCTTCGGCTACCCTATGGCCCTATAAACCATTTCACCAGAGAGAGTCCCGATGATCATTGCGAAATTCCTACACATCCTTGGCTTCACCGTCTGGGTCGGCGGCATGTTCTTCGCACACAATGCGTTGCGCCCTACCGCAGCCACCGTACTGGAACCTCCGCAACGCCTGACTTTGCTGGCAGGCGTGTTCACCAAATTCTTTACCTGGGTCTGGATCTCGGTGGCACTGATACTCGGCAGCGGGATGTATATGATGGCCCTGATGGGTAAACCACCGCTCTACGTCACCCTGATGTTTGTGCTCGGCATCATCATGATGCTGATCTTTGCGCACATCTTTTTTGCCCCTTTCCGTCGCCTGCTGCGTGCAGTTGCAGCGCAGGACTGGAAAGCCGGTGGCGCCGCGATGGCGACGATACGCAAACTGGTGGGCATCAATTTGATACTTGGATTGGTGACGATAGTTATCGGTACGCTGGGACCGTTGCTGCGTTAATACTAAGTTACGCATGGAATGTTTCTGCAGCAGAAGCATTCCATGTCATACAGGATACATGAATTGGCATTTTCGCGAGCGCGCCGCCTTGCCCGGCGGCATGCAATGCACCGCAAAAAAAACCGCAAGTCTTCAATCCTTCAAATAAAGCCGCACGCAAGTTTAAAAGTTGCAGGCAGGCACACAAAGCAAGTCTGTTATTATTGACGGGCTGAAAAAATCAGTAACAGGATTTTGTAAGCAGTGCGCAACATGCGCGCGCACGAATAGACATGCTGACCACCGGTCAGTACCAGATGGGCCAATGGCGACCATCCGTCGGTACAACGCCATGTGTATCCAGATACGTTCAGGATGTTCAAGGAAAGCTGCCCTTGCTCGCGCAAGCGTTCAGGGCCCAGCTGATGGTGTGCGCTGCAACAACGGGCAAGGATTTTGCTAATACTGCAAATGCGCACTGACTTTCCTGGGCACTAAATTTTGATTCGTTCGTCAATGTAGCAGCAGGCTTGAGCTGAAAATGATTGTTTCAATTTCCGCTTGAATACGCGTGCCGCCCGTTTGCGTGCAAAGTTGGACTTGGCTTTTAATCAAACTAACAGGGATACCCTTCTATGACATACACATCCTGAACTCATCCGGTCGCCGGTCGCAGATGTAACCCGACTCGCCATTTCTCCTGATTGTTTTCCTGCGCATGTATATACCAGAATCCTTACTGTTACTTTCCCTCGTCATCGTCCCCTTCATAGGCTGCGTCATCGCTGCCTGCATGCCGGCAGATGCGCGCAACCGCGAATCCCTGCTGGCCGGCGGCGTTGCCCTGTATGGCCTGCTGGTCTCTGCTTATCTCTATCAATATGTCGGCGCCGGTGAAATCGTGCGCTACCAGGCAGCTTGGCTGCCGCTGCAGGGCGTGAACTTTGCATTAAGGATGGATGGCCTGGCCTGGTTATTTGTCATGCTGGTGCTTGGCGTCGGCTTGCTGGTCGTACTGTACGCACGCTATTACATGTCACCGGAAGATCCGGTACCGCGCTTCTTTGCCTTCCTGCTGGCTTTCATGGGATCGATGCTGGGCGTGGTCCTGTCAGGCAACCTGATTCAACTGGTGGTGTTCTGGGAGCTCACCAGCCTCACTTCATTTTTACTCATCGGTTACTGGCACCATCGTATCGATGCCCGTCGTGGCGCGCGTATGGCATTTACAGTGACTGCTGCCGGCGGCCTGTGCCTGCTGTGCGGCGTCCTGATCATCGGCCATATCGTCGGCAGCTACGATATGGATATCGTATTGGCGGCCGGCGATAAGATCCGCGCACATGACTGGTATCTGGCGGCACTGGTGCTGGTGGCGCTGGGCGCCCTGACCAAGAGCGCGCAATTCCCTTTCCATTTCTGGCTGCCTCATGCGATGGCGGCGCCGACCCCGGTTTCATCCTATTTGCACTCGGCCACCATGGTGAAGGCCGGTGTATTCCTGCTGATCCGCTTCTGGCCTGCATTATCCGGTACCGAAGAATGGACCTGGCTGATTGCCGGTGCCGGCGTATGTACATTGCTGCTAGGCTCTTTCATCGCGATTTTCCAGCATGACCTGAAAGGTTTGCTCGCCTATTCCACCATCAGCCATCTGGGCCTGATTACCGTATTGCTGGGCATCGGCTCACCGCTGGGCGTGGTCGCGGCGATTTTCCATACCCTGAATCACGCGATTTTCAAGGCCTCGCTCTTCATGGCGGCCGGTATCATCGATCATGAAACCGGCACACGTGACATGCGTGTACTGCGTGGCCTGCGCCATGCGATCCCGATCACGGCAACGCTGGCGATTGTCGCCAGTGCATCGATGGCCGGCGTGCCTTTGCTCAATGGCTTCCTGTCGAAAGAAATGTTCTTCGCCGAAACGCTGCATGTGGGTGGTACCGAAAACTGGTGGATGTCGTATGCAGCGGTGGCGATGGGTATTTTCAGCGTCGCTTATTCGCTGCGTTTCATTAGTGTCTTCTTTGGCCAGTTGCCGAAGGATTTGCCGAAAACCCCGCATGAACCGCCACGCTGGATGCGTTTCCCGGTTGAGTTCCTGGTGCTGCTATGCCTGATCGTCGGCATCGTACCGGGCCTTAGCGTCAGGCCTTTCCTCAACAGTGCAGTCGTCTCGGTACTCGGTGTGCAAACACCTGAATACGACCTTGGCATGTGGCATGGTTTCAACCTGCCGCTGCTGATGAGCTTCATCGCGCTCGCCGGCGGTATCGTGTTCTATATCATCTTGCGCCGTTACTTCTACCTGGCGTCGCGCGACCGCGTACCTGTCCTGCATCGCCTCAGTGGTGCGCAAGCGTATGAATCGACGATGTTGCGTATCTCGGCCGGCGCTGCACTGCTGGTCAAATGGCTGGGTACACGCCGCTTGCAACCGCAGTTATTCCTGATGATGGTGGCGATGATAGGCGTACCGCTGCTGATGGTAAGACCACTGCCAGTATTGAATGCCGCATCCTTTAATAATGTCGATCCGCTGTTTGCCCTGATGTGGGTGATCGGCTGCGTCTGTGCGCTCGCCGGTGCCTGGCAAGCCAAATATCACCGTCTGGCAGCCTTGATCCTGGTCGGTGGTACCGGTGTAGTCGTCAGCATGACCTTCCTGTGGCTGTCCGCACCCGACCTGGCACTGACGCAAATGATGGTCGAAACCGTCACCGCGGTGCTGATCCTGCTCGGCCTGCGCTGGCTGCCGCGCCGCCTGGTACCGCGTGAATTGAATATGCAAATCCCGCGCACCGTGTGGCTGCGTCGTTCGCGCGATCTGTTGCTGGCAATCATTGGCGGCGTGAGTATCGCGGCGGTCAGCTATGCGGTCCTGACGCATCCGCAACCGGCCAGCATAGGTGACTTCTTCCTGCTACGCGCCCTGTCTGAAGGTGGCGGCTCGAATGTGGTCAATGTCTTGCTGGTGGACTTCCGCGGCTTCGACACCATGGGTGAAATCACGGTGCTCTCCATCGTTGCCTTGACGGTCTACGCCCTGCTGCGTCGCTTCCGTCCGGCACCGGAAAGCATGGCGCCACCGGAACAGCAAATCAGCAATGTCGACCTGGCCGCACGCCAGACTCCGGCCGAACAGGTCGAAGTCGGTTATTTGATGGTGCCTGGTGTCTACCTGCGCTTCCTCCTGCCGTTCATGGCGATGATCGTGGTGTACTTCTTCATGCGTGGACATAATCTGCCGGGTGGTGGTTTCGTCGCCGGCCTGATTTTTGCGGTCGCCATTATCGTGCAATACATGCTGGCCGGTACCACCTGGGTCGAAACCCATTTGCACCTGCGGCCACTGCGCTGGCTCTCGTTCGGCCTGGTGCTGGCCTGCCTCACCGGCCTCGGTGCTTTCCTGCTTGGTTATCCATTCCTGACCAGCCATACCGCGCACCTGCATTTGCCGGTACTCGGCGAAATCCATGTCCCGAGCGCCTTCTTCTTTGACCTTGGCGTCTTCGTTGTCGTCGTCGGTGCCACCATGCTGATCCTGGTCGCGCTGGCCCACCAATCGATACGTAGCCGTCGTCCGCAACAAGGTAGCGCTGCCGATGCAACTACCACCAACAAGCGAGGGATCGTCTGATGGAAATTGTTATCTCTCTCGCCATAGGCGTACTGTTTGGCTCCGGCATCTGGCTGATCCTGCGGCCACGTAGCTTCCAGGTCCTGACCGGCCTGATGCTGATGTCTTATGCCGTTAATCTCTTTATCTTCATTATGGGTCGCCTGTGGGTCAATCGCCCGCCGCTGACCCTGGGCGAAGGCGCCCCTGATCCGGCCATGTTCACCGACCCTGTGCCGCAGGCACTGGTGCTGACCGCGATCGTCATCGGCTTTGCCACGACCGCCTTGTATCTGGTCGTCATGATCGGTTCACGCGGCCTGACCGGCACCGATCACGTCGACGGCGAGGAGACCGATTGATGAAGCTGGAATGGATCCAACACCTGATCATCCTGCCGGTGCTGCTGCCGCTGCTATGCGGCGCACTGCTGATCCTGGTTAACGAGAGTCGACATCAACTCAAATTCTTCGTGAACCTGACATCTGTCTTGTTGCAACTTGCGGTCGCCATCGTCCTAATACAACTGACCGACAGCGAGCAATGGCTGGATGGCATAGGCGTGTACCTGGCGGCCAACTGGAGCGCACCGTTTGGCATCTCGCTGATCGCCGATCGCCTGGCCGCGATGATGCTCTTGCTCACCGCCGTCCTGGCAACTGCCGCCTTGCTGTATTCGATGATGCGCTGGAGCCGTATAGGCGTGCATTTCCATACGCTGTTCCAATTCCTGCTGATGGGAATTAACGGTGCCTTCCTGACGCACGACCTGTTCAACCTATTTGTCTTCTTCGAGGTCATGCTGGCGGCATCTTACGGTCTGGTACTGCATGGCTATAACACCGCGCGCATCCGCGCCGGTATGCAATACATCGCGATCAACCTTGCCGCATCACTGTTGTTCCTGATCGGTGTCGCACTGATCTACGCCAGCACCGGCACGCTGAATATGGCGGATCTCGCGGCACGCATACCGCAAGTCGATGCGAATGACCTGGTCTTCCTGAAGATCGGCGTCGCAGTCCTCGCTATCGCCTTCCTCGTCAAGAGTGCAATGTGGCCGCTCGGTTTTTGGTTACCGACCACCTATGCAGCCGCTTCACCGCCGGTTACTGCAATGCTGGTGCTGATGACCAAGGTCGGTGCTTATGTGATCCTGCGTTTGTGGCTGCTGATCTTCTCGCCGGATGCGGGTGCCGTCGCCGGCTATGGTTACGACGCATTGCTGTGGGGTGGTATGGCGACCATCGTCTTTGGCGCCGCCGGCATGCTGGCCAGTGAAGGCCTCGGACGTATGGCAGGGTATGGCGCGATTGTGTCGTCCGGCACCTTGCTGGCAGTGATTGGCTACGGCCAGGCATCGCTGGTCACCGCCGGCCTGTATTACCTGCTTGGTTCGACCATGGCGATGGCGGCTTTTGTCTTGCTGATTGAACTGGTGGAACGTATCCGTTCACCTGGTGCAAACATGCTGGCACTGACGATGGAAGCGTTTGCGATTGAAGAAAAACCGGAAGAAACCGCCGGTGTCGGTATCCCCGGCGCACTGGCCTTCCTTGGCCTCGCCTTTGCCGGTTGCGCGCTCATCATCGCCGGCCTGCCACCGCTGTCAGGCTTTGTCGCGAAGTTCGGCCTGTTCCATGCCTTGTTGCATCCGGATGCGAGCAGTATCGTCATTAGCTCGACCACTTGGGCCTTGATGACCTTGATCGTACTGTCCGGCCTCGCCGCGATTATTTCACTGATGCGTTTTGGTGTTCGTACCTTCTGGGCTTCGGGTGCGATCGCTTCACCGCGCCTGCACCTGAGCGAAGTGCTGCCTATCAGCGCCCTGCTCCTGCTGTGCGTGATACTTACCGTACAGGCCGGTCCGGTGTTTGCCTATCTGGAACGTACCAGCAATGACTTGCACAAGCCTTCGCAATATATAGACCGGGTGATTTCCGAGCCTGCGGTGCCGAATGCTTCTGCCAACGGAGGTCGCCCATGAAACGCTGGCTACCCTCGCCACTGATGTCTTTCATCCTGCTGCTGTTCTGGCTGCTGCTCAATGAAAGCCTGGAAGCCTCCACCTGGTTGCTCGGCATCATCCTGGCGATCGTCATACCGGTATTGACGCAACCTTTGCAACCGCTGGGCTTCCCGCGCATCTCGAAGCCGCTGACGCTGTTCCGCCTGTTGTGGATGGCGCTGATAGAAATCGTGCGCTCCTGCCTGAATGTCAGCCGCCTGATTTTGTTCACGCCGCGCAGCAAGCTGAATTCGCAGTTCATTCGCATTCCGCTGGATATCCGCAATCCTTACGGCCTGGCGATGTTGTCCTGCCTGATCAACTCGACACCAGGCACGGTGTGGGTGGAAATCCTGCCGGATACCCATGAGCTGGCGCTGCACGTGTTCGACCTGCACGACGAACAATGGTGGATAGACACCATCAAGACGCAATACGAGCAGCCCTTGATCGAAGTTTTTGAACAGGAGAAAGTGACATGACGCTTATGCTGGAACTGGCAGTCAAGTTCGCCTTCCTCTGCATCATCCTGGCGATGCTGTGCTGCACGATCCGCCTGCTGATAGGCCCGACCGCGCACGACCGCGTGCTGGCACTGGATACGCTGTGGATGTGCGCGATGTTGCTGGCATTGATGCTGGGTATACGTTTTGGCGACCTGATTTATTTTGAGGCGGCGATGATGATTGCGCTGCTCGGCTTTGTCTCGACGATTGCGCTGACCAAATTCCTGATGCGTGGGGAGATCATAGAATGAACGGATTTGAAACCCTGCCGGCCTGGGCCGCGCTGCCTGTTGCCCTGTTGCTGATCGTCGGCGGTGCCGTGATCCTGATCGGCGCGCTCGGCCTGCTGCGCCTGCCCAGCTTTTATCAGCGCATCCACGGGCCGGCGATTACGGTCACGCTGGGCGCCGGCTGCCTGCTACTGGCATCGATGCTCTATTTCACCGTCCTGCAATCGCGCCTGGTGATCCACGAACTGATTATCTCCGCTTTCATCCTGATGACGGCACCGGTGGTCGCGATGTTGATCATGCGGGCCGCTGTCTATCGGGATTTACGCGCCGGCAAACGCAATGCCGGAACTGATTCGGGTGCGGTGTACAGCTTCCCGGAAAAAGAATAAAGCCCCGATATCGGGCGTCCGGCGCGCCCGATATCCCCGTTTCTCTCCTCAAAAACAGTTGTTAACACACTCTTAACAGCTGTCGATTGCGCGCCGTCCCGGCGTTTGCATAAACTCACACAAAACGTATTCAAATCAGCAACATCCGATCAGGACGACTGGTAGAATTCACTTACCATCACTCCCGGCTTATGCTGAACTCCCATGCCAAACGCACGCACTGAGCAGCTGACTCAATCCGTTCGCAACTTCTCGGCTAAACCGGCAGTGCGACGAACACTCATCGGCCTGCTCGCGGTCATCGTCCTGATCGGCCTGTTCGGCTACTTTGCATTGCCGGGCATCATCAAATCGCAAGCAGAGCAAATCATTACGGAAAAATTGCACCGCCAGACCAGCATCGGCAAGGTCGAGGTCAATCCGTACACGATGCGCCTGACCATACATGACATGAAGCTGATGGAACCGGAAGGTGACCTTACCTTCGCCAGCTTTGAAAAGCTGATGGTCAATGTTTCCTACAAGTCCCTGCTGCGCTTTGCACCTGTCATCGAACAAGTCCAACTCAGCACACCGTATGTACATCTGGTACGGAAAGATGCCGCACGTACCAATATCGATGACATCATCGAACTGATCAACAGCCAGCCGCCATCACCTGAACCGGCACGTTTCTCGGCCTTCAATATCGAAATCGACAAGGGACACATCGAGCTCGATGACAAGACGGCACAAACCAAACATGAAATCACCGACCTGAAACTGGGTGTGCCCTTCATCTCGTCGCTACCGTCGCAAGTCGAAGTCTTTGTCGAACCGCTGCTGAGCGCGAACGTCAACGGCTCGCCGATGCTGATCAAAGGGAAAGCGCATCCGTTTGCCGACCCGGTCAATGCCGTGGTCGACCTGAACCTGGATGATGTGGACCTGACCGACTACCTGAAGTACGTTCCCGGCACCCCGCACTTCAAGGTTCCCAGCGCCAAACTCGATGTCCACCTGACCGCCGACTTCCGTCAGGAAAAGGAAAAAGCCCCGGCCCTGCTGCTGAGCGGCAACATCAAATTAAAAGCACTGCAGCTCAACGACCAGAATGACAAATCAATCGTGAAACTGCCGGAACTGGCGATCACATTGAACGAAGCCAAAGTCTTGAGCGAACGCTTTGAAATTGCCAAGATCGCCATCAACGGTGTAGAAGCGGATATTAGCCGCAATGCCAATGGCCAGCTCAATTTTGAAAACCTGCTGACGCCACCGGCTCCTTCCAAAACAGCAGCAAGCAGCCCGACTCCGGCACAAGCTCCAGCCGCGCCGGCGACGCCTGCAGCAGCACCGGCCAAACCTGCCGGCGCCTTCACACTGGCCCTGGGTGAACTCGACATCAGCAACGCCGCACTACGCTATAGCGATCCGCAAGGTGAGCGCCCGGTACTCGCCAGCATAGAAAAATTCAATCTGGCGGTACGCAAAGTCGAAGTCGATACCGGCAAGAAAACCGTGGTGGTCGATGAAGTGTCATCCGACCATGCCGGTTTCGATTTACAACAAGGCAAATCACGCAGCAATGCCGCACCGTCGAAAAAAACCGCCGACAGTGACAGCCCGGCCAAAGGCAAAGGCGGCGATGCACCTTACACGGTAGACATCAACAAGATCGCCGTCAGCAATTGGTCGGCCCGCCTGGAAGACCGCAGCCTGCCCAAACCGGCGATCACCACCATCGATCCTTTGACCCTGTCCCTGCAAAACCTGTCGACCAAAGCCAATACGCGCGGCCAGCTGGACTTGAAAGCCGCGGTTAACAAGAATGGCCAGCTCGCCGTCAATGGCAGCGTCGGCATGACACCTTTGCACACCGACCTCGCGCTGGATTTCAAGAGCGTCGATATCATGCAGTTGCAGCCTTACTTCACCGACCAGGTCAATATCCTGCTGACACGCGCCGACATTTCCGGCAAAGGCAAATTGCAGGTCGACCAGGGCAAGGGTGATGCCTTGCTGGGCGGCTTCAAGGGCGATCTCACACTCGGCAACCTGGCCACCATAGACAAGCAGAGCAGCAACGATTTCCTGCGCTGGAAATCGCTCTATTTCGGCGGCATGGATGTGCGCCTCGCACCATTTGCGCTGAGCATAGACCAGGTCTCACTGAGTGATTTCTTCGCCCGTATCATCATTGATCCGACCGGCCGCATCAACCTGCAAGACGTCAAACGCAGCGAAACAGTCGGCCAAAAAAGCGTGACCGAAGAAAGCAAGCCGACGACGCCTAATCCGCCGGTCGCCACATCGAAAACGGTAGTATTGCCGCCACCGACCAAGGCAGCCAGCGATATCCCGCCAATCAAGATCAAGAAGCTGACACTGCAAGGCGGCCAGATACGCTTTACCGATAACTTCATCAAACCGAATTACACCGCCAACCTGATGAAATTCGGCGGCGTAGTCAGCGGCTTGTCGTCGGATGTAAACAGCAATGCGAACGTCGACCTCAAAGGCCAGGTGAACAGCGCACCACTCGCCATCGCCGGCAGCATCAATCCGTTGAAGGGTGACCTGACGATGGACCTGAAGGCTGAAGTGCACGGTATGGAACTGGCGCCGCTCTCGCCCTACTCCGGCCGTTACATCGGTTACGGCATTGAGAAAGGCAAGCTGTCCTTCGAAGTTGCCTACAAGGTGCAGGACCGCGTCCTGAGCGCACAGAACCGCCTGATCCTCGAACAACTGACACTGGGCGATAAGGTGGAAGGTTCGTCTGCGGGTAATTTGCCGGTCAACTTTGCGCTGGCCTTGCTGCGCGATCGCAATGGCGTGATCGATATCAACCTGCCTATCGGCGGCTCGCTCGACGATCCGCAATTCTCGATAGGCGGCATCATCGTAAAAGTCATCGTCAACCTGATCACGAAAGCAGTAACCGCACCATTCGCGCTGATCGGTTCGCTGTTCGGTGGCGGGGAAGAACTCTCCAACCTCGAATTTGCGGTGGGCCGGGCGAACATCGACGATACCGGCGAAACCAAGCTCAAAAGCATGGCAAAAATGCTGACCGACCGTCCAGCACTGAAACTCGAAATCACCGGCCGCAGCGATCCTGAAACCGATCGCGAAGGTTTGAAACAGGCTTCAATCGATCGCAAGGTACGTGCACTGAAACTGAAAGACATGGTGTCACGCGGCCAATCCGGCGATATCGAAAACCTGACGATTACACCGCAGGAATATCCGGCCCTGCTCAAGCGTGTCTATAGCGCGGAGAAATTCCCGAAACCGCGCAATATGATAGGCCTGCAAAAAGATATACCGGTCGATGAGATGGAAAAACTGATGGTCACCAATACCACCGTCAGCGATGATGACCTGACTGCACTGGCGAATCGTCGTGCGCAAGCGGTCAAGGACTGGCTGCTGCAAACCGGCAAAATCCCGGAAGATCGCCTGTTCCTGCTGGCATCCAAATCCGGGCCCGGTGCGGCGAAAGAAGGCACAGCTAACGCCAAGGCCAGCCGGGTCGACTTTTCATTGAAGTAAATCGACATATTTTTCGCCCTGCCTGCGACCCGCTGAACACTCAAGGGTCGCAGGCATCCCATCCAACAGTTGCAACAGAGAAAACATCCCACTTCGCCCGGATATTTTTCTCTGCTGTCAAGACTGGCGCATTCGCATTAATTGCGTATCATCTACCGCTCGTTGCACTCATTTTTCATTCTGATCATTCATGCTGCCTTCAATCGAACAACGCCTCGCCGTCGAACTCGTCGCCAAACCAATACAAATCGCTGCTGCCGTCGCCCTGCTGGATGAAGGCGCCACCGTGCCTTTCATCGCCCGCTACCGTAAGGAAGTGACAGGCGGCCTCGACGATACGCAATTGCGCCTGCTGGAAGAACGCCTGCGCTATCTGCGCGAGCTGGAAGACCGCCGCGCCGCGATCGTCGCGTCGATCGAAGAACAAAAGAAAATGACGCCGGAATTAATGGACGCGATCATGCATGCGGAAGACAAAACGCGTCTCGAAGATTTGTACCTGCCGTACAAGCAGAAACGCCGCACCAAGGCACAGATCGCAGTAGAAGCAGGTTTGACGCCGCTGGCCGATGCCTTGCTGGAAAACCCTGCACTGAATCCGGAAGAAGAAGCTGCCAAATACCTGAAGCCGGCCTTCACCGTGGAAGGCGTGGAAAATCCGGGCGTAGCCGACACCAAGGCCGCGCTCGATGGCGCACGCCAGATCCTGATGGAACGCTTCGCCGAAGATGCCGGTTTGCTGCAAGCCTTGCGTGAATACCTGACCGAACATGGCATCGTTGAATCCAAAGTGGTCGAAGGCAAGGAAGACGCCGGCGCGAAGTTCGCCGATTACTTCGATTACTCCGAAACCATAGCTACCATTCCATCGCATCGCGCACTGGCAATGTTCCGTGGTCGCCGCGAAGAAATGCTGAACGTCAACCTGCGCCTCGATAGCGAAGAAGAAAAACCGAAATGGGATGCACCGCATAATCCATGCGAAGGCCGTATCGCGTCACGCTTCGGCATCAGCAACCAGGGCCGTCCGGCTGACAAATGGTTATTCGATACCGTGCGCTGGACCTGGCGCGTCAAGGTCTTCATGCATCTGGAAACAGAGTTAATGACGAACCTGCGCGAAAAAGCGGAAGTCGAAGCCATCAATGTATTTGCACTGAACCTGAAAGCCTTGTTGCTGGCAGCACCAGCCGGACCACGCGCCACCATGGGCCTGGACCCGGGCTTGCGCACCGGCGTCAAGGTTGCAGTTGTTGACGCTACCGGCAAGGTAGTCGATACCGCCACCGTTTATCCGCATCAACCGCGTAACGATTGGGACGGCACGCTGCATACGCTGGCGCAGCTGGCGGAAAAACACAAAGTCGCGCTGATCTCCATCGGCAACGGTACCGCTTCGCGCGAAACCGACAAGCTGGCGCAAGACCTGATCAAGATGCGTCCGGAATTGAAACTGACCAAAATCGTGGTGTCGGAAGCCGGTGCTTCGGTCTACTCGGCATCCGAATTCGCATCGCGCGAACTGCCGGATATGGATGTCTCGATCCGCGGCGCAGTATCCATCGCCCGTCGCCTGCAGGATCCGTTGGCGGAACTGGTGAAGATCGATCCAAAGTCTATCGGCGTCGGCCAATACCAGCATGATGTCGGCCAGACCCAGTTGGCGCGCTCGCTGGACGCCGTGGTTGAAGATTGCGTGAATGCGGTAGGTGTAGACGTCAACACGGCTTCCGCACCGCTGCTGGCCCGCGTATCGGGCTTGAATAACAGCGTCGCGCAAAGCATCGTCAGCTATCGCGACATGAAAGGCATGTTTACCTCGCGTGCCGACCTGCGCGCGGTGCCGCGTCTGGGCGACAAGACTTTTGAGCAGGCGGCAGGCTTCCTGCGCGTGATGTCAGGCGACAATCCACTGGATGCCTCGGCAGTCCATCCTGAATCCTATCCGCTGGTGGAAAAAATCCTGGCCGATATCAAAAAGGATGTGAAAAGCATCATCGGCGATGAAAAGATGCTGAAGTCGCTGAGCCCGGCCAAATACGCGGATGAGAAATTCGGTATCCCGACCATCACCGATATCCTGAAAGAACTGGAAAAACCGGGGCGCGATCCGCGTCCGGAATTCACCACCGCCACCTTCAAGGATGGCGTCGAAGAAATCAGGGATTTGCGCCCGGACATGATCCTCGAAGGCGTGGTCACCAACGTCGCCGCCTTCGGTGCCTTCGTCGATATCGGTGTACATCAGGATGGCCTGGTACATATTTCCGCCCTGTCCAACACCTTCGTCAAAGACCCCCACACCGTGGTCAAGGCCGGACAAGTTGTCAAAGTGAAAGTGCTCGAAGTCGATGAAAAGCGTAAACGTATCGCTTTGACAATGCGCTTATCGGATTCGGCCCCGGTGGCCGGCAGCAAACCTGAGCAAAAGGGCGATCGTAACGATAGTCGACGCCTGTCGCAGCACCAAAACCAGCAGAGCCGCCAGCCGGACAGCGGCAGCGCGATGGCGGCGGCGTTTGCCAAACTGAAGGGATAAGCAGCAAGATTCCGCGGATTTTCTTATAATGTCGGATTAACCCATAGTGAGGCAGCAATGAGCGACGACGTACAATCCTGGATCAAAGAAACCGTAAGCCAAAATCCAGTCGTTTTATTCATGAAAGGCACCGCACAATTTCCACAGTGCGGCTTTTCCGGCAAGGCAATCCAATTGCTGAAAGAAAGTGGCGTGCAGGATCTGGTCACGGTCAACGTGCTGGACGATGCTGAAGTACGCCAGGGCATCAAGGACTTTTCGCAATGGCCAACCGTACCGCAGCTGTACGTGAAAGGCGAATTCATCGGCGGCTCCGACATCATGAACGAGATGTTTGAATCCGGCGAACTGCAAGCATTGCTGAAAGCCTGAAGTGACAGCGTCTGCTGACGCTACTGCGACGCTGCATCGGAAGCGATTGATTATCGCCATCACCGGTGCCACCGGCGTCATCTACGGCATACGCCTGCTGCAAGTACTACGCGATATCGCGGGTGTGGAAACACACCTGCTGATATCCGAAGCAGGTGTGCTGAATCTCCATCAAGAACTCGATATGAAGCGCAAGGATGTGGAAGCGCTGGCTGATGTCGTGCATAACGTGCGCGATGTGGGCGCTGCCATTGCGAGCGGTTCTTTCCAATCCGACGGCATGATCGTTGCACCCTGCTCGATGAAGACGCTGGCGGCAGTGGCGCATGGCTTTTCCGACAACCTGATTTCCCGTGCCGCCGACGTGGTGCTGAAAGAGCGCCGCCGCCTGGTGCTGATGGTGCGTGAAACACCGTTCAATCTCGCGCATCTGCGCAATATGACAGCCGTCACCGAAATGGGCGGCATCATCTTCCCTCCCCTGCCCGGCTTTTATCACCGTCCTGCATCGATTGCAGAGATGGTCGACCACACGACAGGACGCGTACTGGATCTATTCGATATCCCGCATGCACTGACACCACGCTGGAACGGTCTGAAGGACTGACTTAGTTCGCCAGGCGACGCTTGCCGTCCTGATAGGTGTAAATGGAGATGGTCGGGTTCTTGATCTCGCCACGCGCATCAAACTGGACGTTCGACATCACCCCGGCAAAATGCACCTTGCCCATCGCCGGCAAATACTTTTGCGGCTCTACGCTATTGGCAGCTTGCATCGCTTTGGCTACCGCCAGCACTGCGTCGTAAGAATACGGGCCATGCATCTGGAACTGGCCCGGGAATTTTTCGTCATACCGTTTCTTCCAGGCGCGGCTGGCCGTCGTGCGGTCGAGCGCGATGCCGCTATGTGCGCACACCAGGTTGTCTTGTATCTTCATCCCTTCCGTGCGTTGCTCCATGCCTTGCGTGCAAATTCCATCGCCGCCGATGAATTTCTGCCGCGTCAAGCCCAGCTGCTCCATTTGCCGCAGCATCGCGCTACCTTGCGGGTCCATGCCGCCAAAGAAGACGGCATCCGGATTGCGTCCCTTGATAGCGGTCAGGATCGCGCTGAAATCGACCGCCTTGTCATTGGTGTATTGCTGCGTCACCACCTGCACCGGTGTGTTGCGCAGAGCTGTCCGGAACGCATCGGCCAGACCCTGTCCATAAGCGCTGCGATCATCCACCACCGCTATTGTTTTCAGCTTCAGCACATTCACCGTATAAGCAGCGAGGGCCTGTGCCAGCGTGCTGTCATTCGCCAGCATGCGAAAAGTGGTGTTGTATGCAGACTTGGTCAACTCCGGACTGGTGGCCGATGGCGACAGATTAGGCAAACCGCACTGATGGTAAATCCGCGCGGCCGGGATGGCAGTACCGGAGTTGGTATGCCCTATCACCGCATTCACATGCAAATCACAAAAGCGCTGTGCGACGGCCGCGCCCTGTTTGGGATCAGCGGCATCATCTTCGGATAACAACTCAAAACGCAGTTGCTTGCCACCGACGACGATTTTCTTTTCGTTCAATTCATCTACGGCCAGGCGCGCGCCGTTCTGGCTATCCTTGCCGTAAAACGCTTGCGGTCCGGTCAGTGGTGCCGCTAAACCGATTTTGACGGTCTGTACTTCCTGCGCCTGCACTAGCGTGGAAGCGGAAGCGATCAATATGGGAAAAATGAAGGAACTGGATTTCATGGAGCCATTACAGAATAAATGAATGGCTTCATTCTATCCGCAGATAGGCACAAGATTGAAATCTGCGCCGCCTCAGGCAAATGAAGGGATGCGAACGGACAAGAAAAAACCCCTCATAGCGAGGCTATAAGGGGTTTTTATTTGGTGCCGACTGCCGGTTTCGAACTGGCCACCTGATGATTACAAATCAACTGCTCTACCAAATGAGCTAAGTCGGCTAAACTTTTTGCAGAGCAGTATTATACTCTATTTGATACGGGTAAGGGTAGGTCTTCCACCTTTTTTCGGTGGATCCGGTACATCATCCGAACCATCGTCGTCATTTTTATCGTGCGGTGCCGTCGGTACCGACGTCAATGCAGGCGCAGCATGGGCTGGCGCCGTATCTTCCACGCTCGCGTCTTCGACTTCATCCCCAGCTTCTTCGGTCGCATCCTTATTCGTGGCTTCAAACGCCATGCCCTGCCCGTTTTCACGTGCATAGATGGCCACAACATTGTCGACCGGGACCGAGATATCGCGGGAAACGCCGCCGAAACGTGCGCTGAAGCGGATCAAATCATTCTCCATCTTCAGGCCGCTGGTCGCGCTGAAGCTGATGTTCAGGACGATCTCACCGTTCTTGACGAACTCCATCGGCACACGTGTGGCACCGTCTACTACGGCAGCCATGTAAGGGGTATAGCCGTTATCGGTACACCATTCGTAAATGGCGCGCAGTAAATAAGGTTTGGTTGAAGTTTCAGACATGATTGCGATCAGCTCTACACGGTTAAAAAGTGTGCCACGAAACCCCGGCTATGTCGTTGATTGAAATATAAGCTTTCATACAACTACATTGCCGGAACTCCACAGCGCAGTTTTTTAACGGCGCATGACCTTTTCAGAAGGCGTCAATGCTTCGATATAGGCAGGACGCGAGAAGATGCGTTCAGCGTATTTCATCAGCGGTGCAGCGGTTTTCGACAATTCGATGCCGTAATGGTCCAGACGCCACAACAACGGGGCAATCGCCACGTCCAGCATCGAGAATTCATCGCCCAGCATGTATTTGTTCTTGAGGAACAGTGGAGCCAGCGTCGTCAGGCGGTCACGGATTTCATTACGTGCCTTTTCCTGGATTTTTTCGCCGCTGCGGCCTTTGTCGTTTTCCAGCGTGTGTACGTGGATGAACAATTCTTTTTCGAAATTGAAAAGCATCAAACGCGCACGCGCGCGCATCAATGGATCTGCCGGCATCAATTGTGGGTGCGGGAAGCGTTCATCAATGTATTCGTTGATGATGTTCGATTCATACAAAATCAAGTCGCGCTCAACCAGGATAGGTACCTGGCCGTACGGATTCATGGTCGAAATATCTTCCGGCTTGTTGAACAAATCTACATCGCGAACTTCGAAGTCCATGCCTTTTTCAAACAGAACCAGGCGGCAACGTTGGGAGAATGGGCAGGTTGTACCCGAATAGAGAACCATCATTTTTATAGTTCCTTAGAAACAAAAGGGTGAGACCCGTTACGGCTCACCCTAAAACAAACCCCGCGGACTGCGGGTAAGAAAATTACTTGATGTCTTTCCAATAGGAAGCATTCAAGCGCCAGGTGATCACAATGAATACACCCAGGAACATCAATACCCAAACGCCAAGGCGTTTACGGGTATTTTGCGCCGGTTCGGCCATCCAGGTCATGAACGACACCAAATCGGCAACAGCCTTGTCGTACTCCAATGGGGTCAGAAGACCAGGAGTAACTTGTTCAAAGCCGGCAAACTTGTGCACGACCTTGTTCGGGTCATGCGGATCTTTTTCATTTACAAACTTCGCATCGCGTATGCCTTGCAACTCCCACAACACATGCGGCATACCGACGTTAGGGAAGACCATATTGTTCCAGCCTGTCGCCCGGGTGTCGTCCTTGTAATAGGAACGCAGGTAAGTATACAACCAGTCGGCACCGGTGCCTGCACCGGAAGCTTTGGCACGGGCGATGACGGACAGGTCAGGCGGTACTGCGCCGAACCAGTTTTTCGCATCTTTCGGTGCCATCGCGATGGTCATCATGCCGCCGACCTTGTCCGACGTGAAGAGCAGATTGTTTTTGATCTGTTCTTCGGTCAGGCCGAGGTCTTGCAGCTTGTTGTAGCGCAGCGATGAAGCAGCATGGCAGCTCAGGCAATAGTTCACGAACAGGCGTGCACCGTTTTGCAGTGCTGCGAGGTCCTTGGTACGGTCAGGAGCATGGTCCAGCGGGAAATCGCTTTCCGAAGCCAGCACCAGGCCTGGCAGGAGTACCAGAGACGCAATCAGTTTTTTCAGCAATGTCATGATTCTGTTATCCCTTGGCTTAGTGCGGATGGAAAACAACACGATCCGGTACAGGCTTGAAGGTACCCATGGCGCTCCACCAAGGCATCAGGAGGAAGAAGCCGAAGTAGACGAAGGTACCGACCTGTGCGATTGCAGTACCGATTGCGGTCGGCGGCTGCACACCCAGATAACCGAGAACGACAAAAGCAATACCAAATACGATGTACACGTATTTGTGCCAGCTAGGACGATAACGAATCGACTTGACCGGCGATACGTCCAGCCATGGCAGGCCAAACATGATCATGACGGACACGCCCATCAGCACGACACCCCAGAATTTTGCATCGAAGATGAACATGCCGGCGATTGCAGCCAGGCCAATTACAGCGGCAGCGATCTTGAACTTGCTGGCCAGGCGGGTCTTGAGGATGATCAGCGCAACATATGCCGCGACACCTGCCGCCAGCCAGATCATGAAGTCTGAAGTGGTAGCACGCAGGATCGAATAGAACGGCGTGAAGTACCAGACCGGAGCAATATGCGGCGGCGTCTTCAGCGGATCAGCCGGGATGAAGTTGTTGTACTCGAGGAAATAACCACCCATTTCCGGCGCGAAGAACACCACTGCGGTGAACACGAACAGGAAGATCGTCACGATGAAAATATCGTGTACCGAGTAGTAAGGATGGAAAGGGATGCCGTCCAGCGGAACACCTTTTTCATCAACTTTTTCCTTGATTTCAACGCCGTCCGGGTTGCTCGAACCTACTTCGTGCAGCGCGACGATATGCGCAACCACCAGACCGATCAGGACCAGCGGGATTGCGATCACGTGGAAAGCAAAGAAGCGGTTCAGGGTAGCGTCGGACACCACGTAATCGCCACGGATCCACAATGACAGGTCAGGGCCGATGAATGGAATCGCGCCGAACAGGTTCACGATAACTTGTGCACCCCAGTACGACATCTGACCCCATGGCAGCAGGTAACCAAAGAAGGCTTCCGCCATCAGGCACAGGAAAATCGCAACGCCGAACAACCAGACCAGTTCACGCGGTTTGCGATACGAACCGTACAGCAGGCCACGCAGCATATGGATATAGACCACGACGAAGAAGGCCGAAGCGCCGGTCGAATGCATATAACGCACCAGCCAGCCCCAAGGAACATCGCGCATGATGTATTCCACCGAAGCAAACGCCAGGTTTGCGTCCGGTTTGTAATGCATGACGAGGAAAATACCGGTCACGATCTGGATCACCAGCACCAGCAGTGCGAGCGAGCCAAAAACGTAGAGGAAGTTGAAATTCTTTGGAGCGTAGTATTCGGAGAGGTGGGCCTTCCAGGTCGATGACAGCGGGAAACGGGCATCGACCCAGTTCAGTGCCTTGTCAGCGATAGGTGCATCGGCAGGGAGCTGCTTTTCGTGGAATGCCATGATTACGCCTCGCCTTTCTCATCTTTACCGATGACCAGTTTGGTGTCGCCTTCAAACATATACGGCGGAACCTGCAGATTGTCTGGCGAAGGTTTATTTTTATAAACGCGGCCGGCCAGATCGAAGGTCGAACCGTGGCATGGGCACAGGAAGCCGCCGTGCCAGTCGTCCGGCAGCGATGGCTGTGCACCGGTCTGGAACTTGGCGGTCGGCGAGCAACCCAGGTGAGGACAGATACCAACCACGACCAACAGGTCTTTTTGTCGTGAACGCCATTCATTCAAGGCGTATTCCGGGGTGGTGGAGAATTGCGTACGCGCTGACTCAGGATCGGCCAGTTCATTGTCTGTTTTACCCAAAGCGGCCACCTGTTCGGGTGTACGTTTGAGGATCCAGACGGGATTACCGCGCCATTCGACGGTCTTCATCTCGCCGGGAGCGAGGCTAGAAATATCGACTTCAACAGGCGCACCAGCGGCTTTTGCGCGCTCCGATGGCTGAAACGTAGAGACTAATACTCCAGTTGTGGCTAAGCCAGCTACGCCACCCGCCGCACATGTGGCGACGAGCAAGCCTCGCCGACCGGAATCGACCTGCTTTTCGTTACTCATACCAACCCCAATCAGTCAAAATGCGAAATCTGTACGAAACTTCTAGCAACCTTAGATTATAACGGAGCCAACGTTTGTTTTAAAGCAAATAGACATGCTTCAAGTTAATTTTGCGGAACTTTTGAGCAATACGGCAACACGCAATTCTTTTTTAATTATTTATTTGCGACGCATTATCCATCGAAAATGACAAAAATTGAGGAAATTTAATTTGACGTTTTTTGCGCCTAAAACTAGGATACGTTGGCGCATTGCATTTTTACAAACAAGTTAAACGGAGGATTGCCATGGGCATGATGCAGGAATTCAAGGAATTTGCGGTCAAGGGAAATGTGGTCGATTTGGCCGTCGCAGTCATTGTTGGCGCGGCATTCGGCAAGATCGTCGATTCGCTGGTGCAGGATGTCATCATGCCGGTGGTAGGCAAGATTTTCGGCGGGCTGGACTTCAGCAATTACTATATTGCGCTCAATAATCAGGACCCCAACCTGACCCTGGTCGAGGCAAAAAAACTGGGCGCAGTCCTCGCCTACGGCAATTTCATCACAATTGCGCTTAATTTCATCATTCTTGCCTTCATCATTTTCCAAATGGTCCGTTTGCTGAACAAGTTGAAAAGAACCGAACCACCGGCCCCGGAAGAACCGGCAGCCGTTCCGGAAGACATCGCCCTTTTGCGTGAAATCCGCGATTCACTGAAGAAATAAACAAAAAGGCCGCCCATCAGGCGGCCTTTTTTATTGGCGGCAACAAATGCGCCGTCACATGCTAACGCTTCGACTTCAATTGATCCATCTGCAATAAACCACGGCGATTCGCTTCATACACGGCTTCACCGCGCGAATGCACGGATAATTTATCGTAGATATTTTTGATGTGTGTTTGTATCGTGCCGACCGACAGCGATAACTGCCGCGCCACTTCACCATAACTGTCGCCGCGCGCAATCAAATCCAGGATGGTGGATTCACGTTTGGTCAATGCGACCTGCTCAGTCTCGGCACCGCTTGCATCACTCACCGCGTCCGGCGCCTTCTTGCCGTCACGCACTCGTCCCAGCACCTTGCGCGCTATGGTCGGACTGATGGGCGAACCACCCGCATGCAAATCCAGCAAGGCACGCACGATATCGAGGCGATCCGCATCTTTCAACACATAACCGGACGCACCGGCTTCTATGCTGTCGAGCACATTGTCCTGATCGCTGGAAGTAGTGATGACCATGATGTTGCAGGCAGGATGGCGATGCGCGCAGTAACGGATGATGTCTATACCCGAACCGTCCGGCAAGTCCAGGTCGACCAGCAAGAGTTCAACCGTTTGCTGTTCCAGCCAACTCAGTGCGGATTTCACATCGCTGAGCGCATCGAGCAATTTCAGCGATGGCTCTTTCTCGATTGCAAGACTCAAGGTGCGGCGCGTCAGCGCATCATCCTCAACGACTAAGACTGTAATCGGCCCATCGGCTACCGGTAACTGCATTGATCCGTACTCCTCTCCGTGCCCGACACGCGAACAAAAACGCGCCTGTATTTTTTGCCAATATTTGTAGTTATACCATAGTCGCAAATTGCCATACAGCATGATTGCGCGAGACATGCATATATGTCTGCAATCAAGTTCTGAAAAATATTTAAACGGGATTATCGATGTCGATGAAATAGTGCTGCAGACCAAAGCTGCGCGCGATATGTTCACCCAAAGCCTGCACGCCGTAGCGCTCAGTTGCATGATGACCACAAGCAAGATAAGCGACACCACTTTCGCGCGCCAGGTGCACGGTAGGTTCGGATATTTCACCGCTCAAATAAACTTGCGCGCCGGCAGCTATCGCATCGCCAAGGAAACCTTGTGCCGCACCGGTACACCAGCCTATCGCACCCAACTTCTGCGCCGGATCACCGATCAGCAAAGGCTTGCGCTGCAAACTTTTTTCTATTTCCTGCGCCAGTTCGCCGACTGTGGTCACAGCAGGATTCGTACTCCTGCCCAACCAACCCAAATCATCTTCAGCAAAACGTGATTCGCCTTGCAGCCCCAGGCGCGCAGCCAGTTGCGCGTTATTGCCAAACTCGGCATGCATGTCCAGCGGCAGATGATAGGCAAATAAATTCACGTCATGTGTCAGCAGTGTTTTCAGGCGTTGATGCTTTTGCCCGATCACGCGCATGTCTTCACCACGCCAAAAATAACCGTGATGCACGAGGATGGCATCCGCACCTTTTTCCAATGCGGCTTCCAGCAATGCCATGCTGGCGGTCACCCCGCTGACCAATGTTTTGATTTCTGTACGCCCTTCGACTTGCAAGCCGTTTGGGCAAAAATCACGAAAACGGGTAATATCAAGCGTTCTCGCTAGATATTTGGCAAGTTCATCCCTATCTATCGTTCCCTGACCCATTTTTCCTACCCTTTTATGCGACGTCTTTGGCTGTTGTTTGCGCAAACCGTAACTGTCGGTTTAGCAATTTTATTCATTGTAACGACCTTGAAGCCCGAATGGGCGAGCGGCGTACTCGGCGGCGCGCAAAAGGTGCGCAGTTCAACTTCGGTTTCGATGCTGGAAGCGCCACCGAATACGGCGCCGACCGAAGGTTCCTTCCGTGATGCGGCCAAACTGGCAATGCCGTCGGTGGTGAATATCTTCACCAGCAAAACGCCGTCGCCATCGCAAAACCCTTTCATGGATGATCCCTTCTTCCGCAAGTTCTTTGGCGATCGCTTCGATGAACAACAGGAAAAACAAGTCAGCCTCGGTTCCGGCGTCATCGTCAGTGCAGAGGGTTATATCCTGACGAACAATCACGTAGTCGAAGCGGCGGATGAAATTGAAGTCGCGCTGACAGACGGCCGCAAGGCAATTGCAAAAGTCGTCGGCTCCGATCCGGAGACCGACCTCGCCGTCATCAAAATCAATCTGGATAACCTGCCGGCGATTACGCTGGGCCGGGTGGAAGAAGCGCGCGTCGGCGACGTCGTGCTGGCGATCGGCAATCCTTTCGGCGTCGGCCAGACCGTCACCATGGGCATCATCTCGGCGCTCGGACGCAACCATCTCGGCATCCTCGATGCATTTGAAAATTTCATCCAGACCGATGCAGCGATCAATCCGGGCAATTCCGGCGGCGCACTGATCGATGCCAACGGCAATCTGCTCGGCATCAACACTGCGATCTACTCGCGTAGCGGCGGCTCGCTGGGCATCGGCTTCGCGATCCCGGTGACAACCGTCAAATCGGTGATGGATGCCATTATCAAGAATGGCCATGTGGTACGTGGCTACATCGGCGTCGAACCGCAAGACATCACACCTGAACTGGCCGAGAGCTTCGGCTTGAAGAAAAGCACAGGTGCGATCATTGCCGGTGTATTGAAAGGCGGCCCGGCAGATAAAGCCGGCATGCAGCCTGGCGACATCCTGGTTTCGGTAGAAGGCAAGGCAGTCACCGATATGGCCGACATGCTGAACCAGATTGCACAGCTGTCTCCCGGCACCAAAGCCAAGGTGGTGGTACTGCGACGCAATCAGGAAAACACTTTGAACATCACAGTCGGCATGCGCCCGAAAGCACCGGCGCGTGCCGAGGAATAACAGGTAATACGTCCATGCACATACGCGATCTCACCCAATTTTTAGCTGAGCTGTCCGAGAACAATAATCGTGCATGGTTCGTCATGAACAAGCCGCGCTACGATATCCTGCGCGCGGAATTCCTCGAACTGGTGACGGCATTGATCGCGGACATCAGCAAATTCGATCCTGCGGTTGCCGGCTGCAATCCCAAGAAAGCGTTGTTCCGCATCAATCGCGACATGCGCTTTTCGAAGGAAAAGATCCCGTACAAAACGCATTTTTCCGCAGCCATCAATGCGAACGGCTTGAAGAAACCAAGCCAGGGTGGTGGCCCGACCTACTACTTCCATATCAATGAAACCGGCACCCTGCTGGTTGCCGCCGGTGAGTGGATGCCGCCATCCGAACGCCTGCGCGCGATCCGCCAGCACGTAATCGACGATGCAGCGGGATTTTCCAAGCTGTTGAAAAGCAAGAAGCTGAAAGAGACTTACGGCGATTTGCAGCAGGAAGGGAAATTGACACGACCACCGAAAGGCTTCGATGCCGACGTACCGCATCTGGAATACATCAAGTTGAAGAGCTTTATCGTGTGGCGTGAGGTCGAGGTCAGGAAAGTCCCCGACCTCGGGAAAACATTGGCATCAGACTTCAAGGATGCTTATCCACTGGTCACCTGGATGCGCCAGGCCTGATTAAATCGATTCGGATTCTTTTGGTGCCTGTGTGATCTTCACGAACAGAGGCGCCAGCAACAGGCCGACCTCATACAGCAGGCATAAAGGCACCGCCAGCAGGAGCTGGCTCATCACGTCCGGTGGTGTGACGATGGCGGCAATCACGAAGGCACCGACAATCACATACGGGCGTATCTGCTTCAGTTTTTCGACTGACACCAAACCCATGCGCACCAGCACGATCACAATGACCGGTACTTCAAAGGTCAGGCCGAAGGCGATAAACATCGTCATGACGAAGCCGAAATAACTATCGATATCCGGCGCCACTGAAATCGACTTCGGCGCAAAGTTATTGATGAAGTGGAAAATCACGCCAAACACGAAGAAGTAACAGAAGGCAACGCCGATCACAAACAAAGCCGATGATGACACCACCAGCGGTGCAATCAGCTTCTTTTCATGCGTATACAAGCCAGGCGCGATAAACGCCCACAGCTGGTACAAGACCCACGGCAGCGAGATCAGGAAAGCTACCAGCATCGTCACCTTCACCGGAATCAGGAAAGGCGTGATGACGCCGGTCGCGATCATTTTGCTGCCTTCCGGCAGCGCCAGCATCATAGGACGTGCCAGTACATCGTAAATATCGCCGGCCCACGGCATCAGGCACAGAAAGATCACGATCACCACGATAGAGGCTTTCATCAGCCTGCTACGCAGTTCAATCAAATGCGAAATGAATGAGTCTTCGTTACCAGTCATGTTCTTTTCTTCATTCATTATGGCGCGACGGCATACATCTCAGGTGTGCGGGAATGGAGCGCTGACTTATGAAAGGGCGCACTGCCCGGCGCCATCAAGCTGCGCAACTGTTTCATCAATGGAAAAACGGTGAGGATTTACGGGCGTTGGCAGGCGTATGTTTCGCCATGCGGGCGGCACCGGAAATGACACGCGATTTTTGCCCGCTTTGACGCTTGTACCAGGACGGGATGGCCGAGGTATGCGCCAATTTCTTTTTACGGAAATTTTTGGATTTGGCGGCGGCTTCATCGTAGGTCGGTGGCTCCATCAAGGGATTGAGCTCCATATCCGCACTTGAATCATCCCAGGCTGAATTCAGGGAACTCTCGGCTTGCGAGACACCTTCCGAAATCGAACGCTGGACATCACTCGCTGCCGACTGCACGTCCTGGTGCATCTTGCGCAGCTCGTCGAGCTCCATCTCGCGACTCACTTCGGATTTGACATCATTGATGTAGCGTTGCGCACGGCCGAATAAAGTACCGGCCATACGCGCCACTTTCGGCAGTTTTTCCGGTCCGATGAAAACCAGTGCCGCAACACCAATGATCGCGAGCTTGGAGAAGGCGATATCGATCATACGATTAGCGATAAGCTGAACATAGTGTGCGCAGGTTCAGGCCGGATGGCCGTCCTGCCCACAAGATGATCAGCTGTTCGACTTCTCTTTCACTTCAACGTCAACTGTACCTTTGTCGGCAACCTGCGATGGCGCAGCGTTCTGGGCAGCAGGCTTGTCGTCCTCGCCGCCTTTCATGCCGTCTTTAAAACCCTTGACGGCTTTACCGACGTCCGAACCCATATTGCCAAGTTTCTTGGTGCCGAATACCAGCATCACAATGACCAGTACAATCAACCAGTGCCAGATGCTAAATGAACCCATCATTTTCTCCTTGTTAAGCGTCGCCGCCCTGTTTCTAGAATTATTGTTTTAAGCCAGTGACCGGCGCCATGGACGCGGCCCGCCTAGCACATGCATATGCAGATGGTACACCTCTTGCCCACCATCCGGCCCGATATTGAAAAGCGTTTTGAAACCACCACTGCCGACACCATTGCCATCCGCGCGGTAACCAACGCCCTGCTCTTGCGCCAGCTTGGGCGCGAGCAAGGATATTTTACCCAACAAAGCAGCGTCTTCAGTCGTGCAATCAGCCAATGTTGCGACATGCTTTTTTGGAATGATCAGGAAATGGACCGGTGCAGCGGGATTGATATCGTTGAATGCGAGCAGATCGTCGTCTTCATAAATAATCTGCGCAGGAATTTGTTTCGCGGCAATTTTACAAAAAATACAATTATCCAAATGAAACTCCATCGTGGTTGGTTCTCAACGCCAGCGTATCAGATGTGGTGATAATTAGTCTGCTTTGCGCGCAGCTTTTTCTTCAATTCCGGAAATGCCTTCACGGCGCGCCAGCTCATTGACCACATCCTGCGGCGTCAAATCGAATTGCGCCAGCAGGACTGCGGAATGGAACCAGAGGTCGGCACACTCGTACAAGACCTTGGACTTGTCCGCACCGGCGCGCGCATCCTTGGCCGCCATCACCAGCTCGGTCGCTTCTTCGCCGATTTTTTTCAAAATCGCGTCGTCGCCCTTGCTGAACAGGCGTGCCACATAGGATTTATCAGGATCGCCGCCATTCGCCGGCTTGCGCGACTCAATCACGGCCGACAGGCGTTTCAGGGTTTCACTCATGCGACTCCGCCTTTACTTGTAAATCGTTTCCGGATTTTTCAGCACAGGCTCTACCGTTTCCCAGTCGCCGTCTTTTGCGCCGCCTTCAAACTTCTGGAAGAAGCAGGAGTGGCGTCCGGTATGGCAGGCAATCTTGCCGACCTGTTCGACCTTGAGCAAGACCACGTCTTCATCGCAGTCGAGCCGTACTTCATGTACTTTTTGCGTATGGCCGGACTCTTCGCCCTTGTGCCACAGTTTTTTGCGCGAACGGCTCCAGTAGATCGCTTCGCCGGTTTCTATGGTTTTGGCCAGCGCGTCACGATTCATCCACGCAAACATCAGCACGTCATTCGTACCGACTTCCTGGGCGATGACCGGCACCAGGCCGTGTTCATCCCATTTCACCTTATTCAGCCATTTTGCATTGCTGCTCATACCAACCTCATTGGAATACCTTGATCTGCCATGAAACGCTTGGCTTCCTGCACCGTGTGCTGGCCGTAATGGAAGATACTCGCCGCCAGCACCGCATCAGCACGCCCGACCTTGACGCCATCCGCCAGGTCCTGCAAGCCACCGACGCCGCCGGACGCAATCACGGGGATGCTGATCGCATCCGAGACCGAGCGCGTCAGGTCCAGGTCGAAACCAATCTTGGTGCCGTCGCGATCCATGCTGGTCAGCAGGATTTCACCGGCACCCAGGTTTTGCATTTTCTTTGCCCATTCGACCGCATCCAGGCCGGTTGCCTTGCGGCCGCCATGCGTGAACACTTCCCAGCGGCCATCGGATGCCTTCTTCGCATCGATAGCCACGACTATGCATTGCGAGCCGTACTTCTGCGACGCATCGAATACCAGTTGCGGATTGCTGATGGCGGAACTGTTGATACCGACCTTGTCCGCACCTGCATTCAGCAAACGCCTTACATCGTCGACCGCACGCACACCGCCGCCCACCGTCAATGGGATAAACACTTGTGAAGCGACCGCTTCGATAATATCGAGGATCAGGTCGCGCCCATCCGAAGTCGCGGTAATGTCGAGGAAGGTAATCTCGTCGGCACCCTGCTCGTCATAGCGACGCGCGATTTCAATCGGGTCGCCGGCATCGCGCAACTCGAGGAAATTGACACCCTTGACGACGCGACCGGCGGTCACATCGAGGCAAGGGATGATACGTTTTGCCAGTGTCATGCGTCCGCTTCCGGTGCTTCGTCTGTCAACTCGTCGGCACGGTCCTGCGCCGAGCGCAAGTCCAGCGTGCCTTCATAAATCGAACGACCGCAAATCACGCCTTCGATGCCTTCATCCTGTACCGCGCACAGCGCTTCCACATCCTTGATGTTGTGCACACCACCGGAAGCGATGACTGGAATCGTCATGCTTTGTGCCAGCTTGACGGTGGCTTCAATATTCACGCCGCCCATCATGCCGTCACGGCCGATATCGGTATAGATGATGGATTCACAGCCGTAATCTTCGAATTTCTTCGCCAGGTCTATCACTTCATGGCCGCTCAGCTTGCTCCAGCCATCGGTTGCAACCTTGCCATCCTTGGCGTCGAGGCCGACGATGATCTGGCCCGGGAAGGCGCTGCAGGCATCGTGCAGGAAGCCCGGGTTCTTGACAGCTGCGGTACCGATGATGATGTAGCTCAGGCCATCGTCGAGATAGCGCTCGATGGTGTCGAGGTCACGAATCCCGCCGCCGAGTTGCACCGGGATTTCTTCGATACCGTTTTTTTCCGCGTATTCGCGTACCGCCTGCAGGATCGATTTGACCGCCGATTCATTCTTCGGCTTGCCGGCAAACGCGCCGTTCAAATCAACCAGATGCAGACGACGCGCACCTTGCAATAACCAGTGACGCGCCATTTCGGCAGGGTCTTCGGAAAATACAGTGGCTTGGTCCATATCGCCTTGTTTCAGGCGAACGCAGTGACCGTCTTTCAGATCGATGGCAGGTATGAGCAGCATGGATACGTTTGGAGTGTGAGGTTGTAAGTAGAAAAGAAAGCGATAGTGAATAAGGCTTACGGATTCCAGTGAACAAAATTCTTGTACAGCTGCAGTCCGGCCGTGGCACTTTTTTCCGGATGGAACTGCGTCGCAAAGATGTTATCGCGTGCAATCGCGCTGCAAAACGGCGCGCCGTAGGGTGTTTCACCTACCATGTGGGCGATATTTGCAGGGACGGCGTAATAACTATGCACGAAATAGAAGTAGCTGTCGTCAGCAATCTGGTCCCACAGCGGATGTGACTGCGCCTGGCGCACGCGGTTCCAACCCATTTGCGGGACTTTAAAACGGGAACCGTCTTCCTGCAATTGCTGGTCGAGGCGGAATTTGATTACCTTGCCGGGGAACAAGCCGAGGCCGGCGGTATCGCCTTCCTCGCTCCAGTCGAACATCAATTGCTCGCCGACACAGACACCAAACAAAGGTTTGTTACGGGCGGCATCGAGCAAGGCCTCCTGCAAACCCGATTCCTGCAGCGAACGCATGCAATCCGGGATTGCACCCTGCCCCGGCAGGACCAGGCGGTCAGCCGTATGGATGTCATTGAGCTCACCCGAAATACGGACATCCGCTTCAGGAGCCACTTTACGCAAAGCCTGGGCGACCGAGCGCAGATTGCCCACGCCGTAATCCACTACAACAATTTTGTTCATACCGGTTGATTCAGATTTCAGTGAATTGAAATTCTCTTGCAGGCCGCAAGCAGCTTACAGGCTGCCTTTGGTCGATGGAATCGTACCAACGGAACGCGGATCCAGTTCAGCCGCCATGCGCAATGCACGGCCGAAGGCCTTGAATACGGTTTCGCACTGATGGTGGGCATTCGCGCCACGCAAATTATCGATATGCAAAGATACCAGGGCGTGATTGACGAAGCCCTGGAAGAATTCGTGTGTCAGATCGACATCAAAGGTGCCTATCATCGAACGGGTGAACGGGACATGGAATTCCAGTCCTGGACGACCCGAGAAATCGATGACGACGCGCGACAACGCTTCATCCAGCGGCACATAGGAATGACCGTAACGACGAATGCCTTTTTTGTCGCCGATTGCCTTGGCAAAAGCCTGGCCCAGCGTAATGCCGACGTCTTCCACCGTGTGGTGGGCATCGATATGCAGATCACCTTTGGCTTCGATATCCAGATCGATCAGGCCGTGACGGGCGATCTGATCCAGCATATGGTCGAGGAAAGGCACGCCGGTGTTCAGTTTTTGCTGACCGGTACCATCGATATTGATCGCAACGCGGATTTGCGTCTCGTTGGTATTGCGCGTGATTTCTGCAGTGCGTGGCGTAGACATATTCAATTAACAACCAGTAATGACGATGAGAGTGATGCCAGTACAGCATCGAGATATAAACCACCTTGTCTCTTCAGAGGCAAAGCTTAGCCAACTTTCTGGCAATACATGCATTTTACCCACATTTTCAGCAAGGACTTTGGCTTCCGGCACTTGATTCGCCACATCCAGGCCGTTTTTACACCGGGAAGCGAAGGAATCGGCCGAAAAGCGGTGATGTTTAGCAATTACACATCATATCAATCAGTTTTCTTCGGCGGCCGGATTCAATTCCTGGCCGGGCGCGGGCGCAATATTTGATGCAGGAATGGACTCCAGTGCCTGCAAGCGCTTTTCTATCATCTCGCAATATTCGGCATTCAACTCAAAGCCGACGAAGTGCCGCCCGCAACGCTTGGCTGCCGCTGCCGTCGTGCCGCTGCCCATGAAAGGATCGAGTACCACGCCACCCGGCGGGCAGGATGCCTTCAACATGCGTTCGACGATTTCCAGCGGCTTCTGGGTCGGATGGTCGGCGCGCTCGCGATGTTCCTTGTGCAGGCGCGACACACTCCACACATCTTTCGGGTTGTAACCCATCTCCAGCCACTTCGCGCCGACGAAGATGGAACGTGAACGCGCCTTTTTGGTTTCCGCATCGTAAGGGATGCGGACCGCGTCCAGGTCGAAATAGTAATCCTTGGCCTTGGCAAAGAAACCGATGGTGTCGTGCACTGAAGAAAACTTGCGGGTGCCGCCACCCATCGACGGCACCCGTCGGTCCCAGACGATTTCATTGAGCATGGTCATGCGCTTCTTCAGCATGACGAATACTTCCGGCGAATAACGCCAGGTCAGGAATATATACAGGCTGCCGTTGGGCTTGAGCTTGGGTAATGCGGCATCTATCCACTGTTCCATCCACGACAGATAGGCATCGGCATCCAGCTTGTCGGAATCGTTGCCGTAATCCTTGCCCAGTCCATACGGCGGATCGGCAATGATCAGGTCGATCGCCGCATCGGGAATACGCGCCAGTCCAGCCAGCGCATCTTCACAGAATATGCGATCGCGCCAGACTGTCATGGCTGCATCCCGATGGACTTCATTTCAGCCGATATTCCGCAGAACGGGCGTGCGCCTGCAAGCCCTCGCCGTAAGCCAGTTCAGCCGCAACCTTGCCCAGCGTCTGCGCACCACCTTCGCTGACTTGCAGCATGCTGGAACGCTTCTGGAAATCGTAGACGCCCAAAGGTGAAGAGAAACGCGCAGTACGCGAAGTCGGCAACACATGGTTCGGACCGGCGCAGTAATCACCAAGCGACTCGGAAGAAAAGCGGCCGAGGAACATCGCGCCGGCATGGCGGATCTTGTCCGCCCACTGCTGCGGATTTTCGGTCGAAATTTCCAGATGTTCGGCAGCGATCAGGTTGGCGATCTCGCACGCTTCATCCATGTCGCGCACCTTGATCATCGCACCGCGATTCGTCAGCGATGTGGTGATTACATCCTTGCGCGGCATATCGGCCAGTTGCCGATTGATACTGTCTGCGACCGCATCGAGGTAAGCCGCATCCGGGCAAATCAGGATGGATTGCGCCAGTTCATCATGCTCGGCTTGCGAAAACAAGTCCATCGCAATCCAGTCGGGATTGGTGGTGCCGTCACATACCACCAGGATTTCCGATGGGCCGGCAATCATGTCGATACCAACGGTACCGAAAACACGGCGCTTGGCTGCCGCAACATAGGCATTGCCCGGGCCGACGATCTTGTCGACTTGCGGAATAGTCGCCGTACCGTAGGCCAGCGCGGCAACCGCCTGCGCACCACCGATTGTAAATACGCGATCTACACCGGACATCGCAGCCGCGGCCAGCACCAGTTCATTCTGCACACCATTCGGTGTCGGTACCACCATGATGACTTCCTGCACACCGGCGACTTTGGCCGGGATCGCGTTCATCAATACCGATGACGGATAAGCTGCCTTACCGCCCGGCACATAAATGCCGACGCGATCCAGCGGTGTCACTTTCTGGCCGAGGATAGTGCCGTCCGCTTCGGTGTAGCTAAAGCCGTCAGAACCGATCTCGTTTTTTTGCCGTTCGTGATACGCACGCACGCGATCCGCTGCAGTCTGCAAGGCGGCACGACGCACCGGTGACAATTGCGCCAAAGCGGCTTGCAGGTCGGCGCTCTTGATTTCCAGGGCTTGAAGGCTATCCGCCTCGACATGGTCGAACTGCTTCGTGTATTCCAGCACTGCGACATCGCCGCGTTTTTTCACATCTTCGAGGATGCGCAGCACCGCACGATCAATCGCCTCGTCTTCGCTGGCTTCGAAAGCCAGCACGTCAGCCAGTTGCTGGCGGAAGTCGGGATGGGTGGAATCAAATTTGCGTATCTGTATGGACATCATTTTTCTCAATCAAGCCATGTAGGAATCGAATCCTGTTGTTGCGACATCAAGACGAACGTTTCGATGCTTTTTCAAATGCTTCAAGTATAGGTTGCAGGCGCTCACGTTTCAGCTTCAGCGCAGCCTTGTTGACGACCAGGCGCGAAGAGATATCCATGATACGTTCCACTTCAACCAGGTGGTTGGCGCGCAGGGTGCTTCCGGTACTGACCAGATCGACGATGGCATCCGCCAGGCCAACCAGGGGACCCAGCTCCATCGAACCATACAACTTGATCAGGTCGACGTGCACACCTTTCGCTGCGAAGTGCTCACGCGCAGTCTGCACATATTTGGTGACCACGCGCAAACGCGCGCCCTGTTGCACGGCGCTTTCATAATCAAAGCCATCCTTGACCGCGACCGACATGCGGCAATTCGCGATATTCAAGTCGATCGGCTGGTACAAGCCTTCGCCGCCATGCTCGAGCAAGACATCCTTGCCGGCCACGCCGAAATCGGCTGCCCCGTATTGCACATAAGTCGGCACGTCCGAAGCGCGCACGATAATCACGCGCACATTCGCATCATTGGTTTGCAAGATCAGCTTGCGCGAGGTTTCCGGATCTTCGGTGACCTTGATGCCGGCAGCTTCCAGCAGCGGCAGGGTTTCTTCAAAGATACGGCCCTTGGACAGCGCCAGTGTCAGTTGTTGGGTTTCTTGCGTCATTATTTCACTCGCTGGATTTGTGCGCCGACGGCGGATAATTTAACTTCCATACGATCGTAACCGCGATCCAGATGATAAATGCGGTCTATCAGTGTTTCACCCTCGGCTGCCAATGCGGCAATCACCAGCGAAGCCGAAGCACGCAAGTCAGTCGCCATCACCGGCGCGCCGACCAGTTTGTCCACGCCGTTGATGATAGCGGTATGGCCTTCAATCGTAATGGCTGCGCCAAGGCGATTCATTTCCTGCACATGCATGAAACGGTTTTCAAAAATCGTTTCGATCACGCGACTGCTGCCTTCGGCAACACAGTTCATCGCCATGAATTGCGCCTGCATATCGGTCGGGAAACCCGGGTATTCGGTAGTACGGAAGCTCACCGCTTTTGGACGCGAAGCCATTTGTACCCGTATCCAGTCATCGCCGGAAGTCAGGATCGCACCTGCTTCGCGCAACTTATCGAAGGCCACATCCAGCGTATCGGTACGCGCATTGCGCAAGGTGACGTCACCGCCCACAGTCGCAACCGCACACATGAAAGTCGCTGTTTCGATACGGTCGGCAATCACCGCATGCGTCGCACCGTGCAGGCGTTCAACACCCTGGATCACCAGGCGGTCAGTACCTATGCCTTCAATCTTCGCACCCATCGCCACCAGCAGGTTGGCGAGGTCGGTCACTTCCGGTTCACGTGCGGCGTTTTCCAGTATGGTCTCGCCATCCGCCAGCGTTGCCGCCATCAGCAGGTTTTCGGTACCAGTGACGGTAATCATATCGGTAACGATACGCGTGCCTTTGAGCTTCTTGGCCTTGGCGTGGATATAACCGGCTTCTATCGTGACTTCGGCACCCATCGCCTGCAAGCCCTTGATGTGCTGGTCAACCGGACGCGAACCAATCGCGCAACCGCCCGGCAAGGAGACTTTGGCTTCACCGAAGCGTGCCAGCAAAGGCCCCAGTACCAGGATGGACGCGCGCATGGTTTTCACCATTTCATATGGCGCTTCCAGCTTGTCGATGGCACTGCCGTTAAGTACGACCTTGTCACCATCCTGCTCGGCGCGCAAACCCATCTGGCGCAACAAACGCAGTATGGTGGTCACGTCCTGCAAATTCGGCACATTACTCAGTTGCACCGTATCAGCTGTCAACAAACCCGCACACAAGATCGGCAGTGCTGCATTCTTCGCACCGGAAATAGCAATCTCGCCGGAGAGGCGATGACCGCCCTGTATCAAAAGCTTATCCATTTAAAGCTTATCCATTTAAAAAATTATCCGTTTATAGCCAGCACATTGATGGCTGCTTCGTTCGATACGCGGGCGTTTACTTCTGGAACTCTTCAGGCGTCAGCGTCTTCATCGACAAGGCATGGATTTCTTCGCGCATGCGGTCGCCCAATGCGGCGTACACCAATTGATGACGCTGGATGAGGCGCTTGCCGGCAAACGCTTCCGATACGATCACTGCTTCGAAATGCGCGCCGTCGCCGCTGACTTCGAGATGCGAGCAATCCAGTCCGGCTGCGATATAACTTTTAACTAATTCTGGTGTGGGCAACATGATTCTGCCTTTATCTAATATGGTGATGATGGGATGAATAAATAGGGTGTAAGCGGTCGGTTCGTACGATTAATGGCGCAGCTTGTAGCCGCTCTTCAGGAGCGACATGCCGACACCTGCCAGCAGCACCAGGAAAAATGCAACAACCGTCGAGCTTACCAGCGGATTCACATCGGACTGGCCAAAGAAGCCATAACGGAAACCGTCTATCATGTAAAAGAACGGATTCATATGCGATACGGTTTGCCAAAACGGCGGCAAGGAATGCACCGAATAAAATACGCCTGACAGGAAAGTGGCAGGCATGATCAGGAAGTTTTGGAATGCTGCAAGCTGGTCAAACTTCTCCGCCCAGATACCAGCGATCAAACCCATGGTGCCCAGCATCGCGGCGCCCAGTATCGCGAATATCAAAATCCACCACGGCGCCACGAAAGACATATCGGCGAACCATGCAGTCACGATGAACACGCCAGTGCCGACCACCAGGCCACGCACCACGGCTGCCATCACATAGGCGCTAAACAGCTCCCAATGCGACAACGGCGGCAACAAAACGAAAACCAGGTTGCCGGTGATCTTCGACTGGATCAGCGACGACGATGAATTGGCGAAAGCATTTTGCAACACGCTCATCATTACCAGGCCGGGAATCAGGAAGGCAGTATATTTCACGCCCGGATATACCTGCACATGGTCTTCCAGCACATGGCCGAAGATCAGCAAGTACAAGACCGCAGTCAGGATAGGTGCAGCCACGGTTTGCGTCGCGACTTTCCAGAAGCGCAGCATTTCTTTATAAAACAGGGTCTGGAAGCCTATCATTTCTCACCTTCCATAATCTGGATGAAAACATCTTCCAGATCCGCTTGTTGCAATTGCATGTCTTCTATCACCACACCGGCCAGGCGCAGTTTGGCGAGGATGGGCTCAACGTCGCTGTAGTCGTTGACGCGCAGCGTGAATTTATTGCCGAAAACCAGTTCTTCCGGGTGCGAGACCAATTCCTTCAACTCATCCGGCAAGCTGCCGGATGCCAGCTTCACCACCAGTTGCGAACCGGAGATGCGCTTAATCAGCGTCGAAGTCGTATCGAGTGCCACAACCTGACCGCCTTTCAACATCGCTACGCGATTGCATAGCGCCTGCGCTTCTTCCAGGTAGTGCGTGGTCAGGACCACAGTGTGGCCTTCGCGATTCAGGCGCGAAATGAATTTCCATAAAGTCTGGCGTAACTCAACATCGACGCCGGCGGTCGGTTCATCCAGCACGATCACAGGCGGCTTGTGCACCAGCGCCTGCGCGACCAGCACGCGACGCTTCATGCCGCCGGACAGCGCACGCATATTTGCATCGGCCTTGTTGGTCAGGTCGAGGTGATGCATGACTTCATCGATCCAGGCATCGTTATTCTTCAGGCCGTAATAACCGGACTGCATGCGCAAAGTCTCGCGCACGGTAAAGAAGGGATCGAATACCAGTTCCTGCGGTACCACGCCGAGCAGCTTGCGCGCCTGGCGGTAATTGCTGACGACGTCATGGCCGTGGATGGTGACATTACCCGAATCAGCGCGGTTCAAGCCCGCGATGATGGAAATCAGCGTGGTTTTGCCGGCACCGTTAGGACCGAGCAGGCCGAAAAACTCGCCTTCTTCGATAGAAAGCGAAACGCCATTCAACGCTTTCAGCGCGCGATAGCTTTTTTCGACATTATTTATTTGAATTGCAGCCATGGTGGCTCAGAACACTTTACGCAAAAATGGAACGCTGGCGGCTGCGTAAATCACGCTACCGGATGCGAAAACCTTTGATTATATTGGATTTTCACGTTGAGCCCCTGCATGAGAGGCGGTGAAACGTAGTACGCAGGGAATGCAGGCGGGGGTCAATGATGCGGCAGGTCGGCGCGCGCGGAGCTGGTGCCGATCAATTCGGCCACGTCATAGAGGGAAATCAGGCTGCGCAGATTCCCCGGCAGGTTGTTGAAACTCAGGGAAAGTGCACGGGCATTGGCAGTACGACGCCAAACCAGCATGGTGGCAACTGCCGCAGAATCGACAGTTTCCACTTTGGCAAAATCAAATTCCGTCTGCCCGGCAGCAATCGCCTGCAAACCAGCGCTCAATGCCGTTTTGGCATTGTCGAAAGTGAGCGATGTACCGGGCTGGAACATTCTTAGGAAGCCTTGCCTGTTTTTGCAATGCTGCCGGCGAGCTTCTTGTTTTTCTCTGCCAGCGTCTTGATCAGGCCATCCATGCCGGATTTGCTGATTTCTGCTGCAAAGCTGCCTTTATAGGTTTCAACCAGCCATGCGCCGAGTACATTGACGTCATAGATTTTCCAGCCGGTAGGCGCCTTGGCCAGGCGATAGCTCAACTGGATAGGCTCGCCACGTGGCTGGATCACTTGTGTATTCACAATGACTTCGGTATCGGCAGGATCGGCGCGCAATGGGCGATATTCCAGCTTCTGGTCACGAATTTGCGAAATAGCACCCGAATAGGTGTACATCAGCAAGCTGCGGAATTCGTTGGTCAGCTGTTTTTGCTGATCCGGCGTTGCATCACGCCAGTAGCGACCAGCGGCCAGCGCTGTCATACGTTGAAAATCAACGTGCGGCAGGATCTTTTCATCGACAACTTGCTGGATACGACGTGGGTTACCGCTTTGGATTTCCTTGTCGGACTTCGCAATTGCCATCACCTCTTCGCTGATGCGCTTGATCAGGACGTCCGGTGCTTCCTGTGCTGCGGCATAGCCGGCAAACGACAAGGCTGCGACTGCGAACGTTAATTTTTTAAATATATTCATATTTCCCTAGTTCAATTTCTTACCGGTTGGGCGACATGGCGAATTACACAAGAATCAGCACATGCCGCGATAACCGGATTACACCTTCATGCGTGCAACCGGCTCGTTGTATGCGATTCGACTGCCAACTACGCACGTGGTTCAACGATAGTGCCGGCTTCTGTCAGCAAATCTGTAACAGGAAGCAACGATGCTGCTTAGCTTTGCGGGCCAATTGCCTTGTCACTGGTCGGTTTGGTATCGGCGCCGTCATTGACCTGGCTTTCACGACGTTGCAAATAAGCACCGCGGATGAAGGTATAACGATCCAGTGCAACATCTTCCAGCAGGTTGGTAGCATTCAAAGCCGAAGCGCGCAGGTCGATCACACGCACCACTGCACCTACGTTACGCACGTCGACCGGGGTCGCATACGTCCACAGGTCACCTGCGATATCGACCGGCAACGCGGCACTGTCACGCAGGGTCGAAGGACCGAACAAAGGCAGGACCACGTACGGGCCCGAGCCTACGCCCCATTTACCCAGGGTCTGGCCGAAATCTTCCTTGTGCTTCTGGATACCAGCTTCAGACGCGATATCCAGCAAACCGCCGAAACCGAAAGTACTGTTGACTGCCACGCGCATCACGTCCGACATGCCGGCTTCGCCCTTGCCTTGCAGGAAGTTATTGACCATGGTCCAGACGTCGCCGATGTTGCCGAAGAAGTTACTGATGCCGGTTTGCGCGAACGAAGGCAATACGTCCTGGTAAGCGGTCGCAGCCGGTTTCAGTGCCACGCGGTCCACCGTATCATTGAAGCTGAACATCGCACGGTTAAAACCCTCGAGAGGGTCGGCCTGGTTATTCGCGGTGCTGCTGGCGCATCCACCGAGCAATAGTGCGGAAGTTAACAAGAGTGCTTTGCTGGTATTTTTCATTTTTGGTCTTCTTTCCCTTCGGTTGCCTTACTGAAGAGGAATTGACTGATCAAGTTCTCCAGCACCATCGCCGATTGTGTCATTGTAATTCTGTCACCTGCCGCCAGGTTGACGGTATCGCCACCTGGTTCCAAACCTACATATTGTTCGCCCAGCAAACCCGAGGTCAAAATCTTGGCCGACGAATCTTTCGGGAAAACATAACGACTTTCGATATTCAGGGTCACTGTCGCCTGATAGCTTTTATCGTCGAAGGAGATATCGGCCACACGCCCCACCACCACGCCGGCACTTTTAACCGGTGCGCGTGGCTTCAGCCCGCCAATATTATCGAATCGTGTCACGACCGGATAAACCTGTTCGAAGGACAGCGAGCTCATGTTCCCGGCTTTCATCGCCAAAAAGAACAGTGCGGCAGCGCCCAGCAGCACAAACAGGCCAACCCATAAGTCTAATGATTTTCGTTGCATAAACAGATACCTCAAATATGGGAGAAAGCGCTATTTGGCAAAAAATAGTGTCTCATCCATCACACGAACAAAGCGTCGGAGGGGCGCACATTTTAATCTAAAAGTGCATTACCCGCTTCCAAGCCCCTTTAACTGAACATCAAAGCCGTCAGCAGGAAATCCAGCCACAGCACCGACAAGGACGCGATCACCACCGTGCGCGTCGTTGCGCGCGCCACGCCTTCCGGCGTCGGCTGGGCTTCATAGCCTTGGTACAAGGCAATGAAAGTCACTGCAAAACCAAATACGATACTTTTAATAACGCCGTTGACGATATCGTTCCAGACGTCAACACCGCCCTGCATTTGCGACCAGAAAGCACCTTCATCCACACCGATCAACTGGACGCCGACGATATAGCCACCGAGGATGCCGACTGCGCTGAAGATCGCGGCCAGGATAGGCATCGCAATCACGCCGGCCCAGAAACGCGGTGCCAGCACGCGCTGCAAAGGATTCACGGCCATCATTTCCATCGCGGACAATTGCTCGCCGGCCTTCATCAAGCCGATTTCAGCTGTCAACGAAGTACCGGCACGCCCGGCAAACAGCAAGGCCGTCACAACCGGACCCAGTTCACGCGTCAGCGACAGGGCAACCAGCAAACCCAGCGCCTGCTCGGAACCGTATTTGTTCAGTGTGTAATAACCCTGCAGGCCCAGCACAAAGCCGACAAACAAACCGGACACCGCTATCAGCACCAGCGAATAGTTGCCGATGAAGTGGATCTGGCTGGTTACCAGCCGGAAACGGCGCAACAGGCCGCCGGAGGCGCCGATGATGCCGAAAAAAGTACGGGTAGCAAAACCAATATTGACAACAAATTCGCGAACCAGACGCCCTATCGTCTCCAGCAACCAAATCATGAGCGCGCCTCCAGCCCCAGATCATCGGCCAGCGACTTGCCCGGATAATGGAAAGGCACCGGACCATCCGGTTCTGCATTGACGAATTGTTTCACGTACGGATCGCTGGAAGCCATCATCTCGGCCGGCGTCCCTTCGGCGACAATCGCGCCTTTTGACAGGAAATACACGTAGTCCGCAATAGAAAAGGATTCATGCACATCATGCGAGACCAGGATGGTGGTCGAACCGAGTGCATCATTCAATTTGCGGATCAGGTTCGCGGTCATGCCCATCGAAATCGGATCGAGACCGGCAAACGGCTCGTCATACATAATCAATTCCGGATCCAGCGCAATCGAGCGTGCCAGCGCAACGCGCCGTGCCATGCCGCCGGAAATCTCAGCCGGCATCAATTGCGCGGCATTGCGCAAGCCGACCGTATGCAATTTCATCAGCACCAGATCGCGGATTAACTCCTCGGATAAACCTGTATGTTCGCGCAACGGGAAGGCAACATTCTCGAACACCGAGATATCGGTGAACAGCGCGCCATGCTGGAACAGCATGCCCATCTTGCGACGCAATTGATATACAGCCTTGGTATCAAGTTCGTGAACGACTTGTCCATCGACAGTAACTTGCCCCGCCTGCGGCCGCAACTGGCCACCAATCAGGCGTAAAACCGTGGTTTTACCCGAGCCGGAGCCGCCCATGACGGCAATAACTTTGCCACGTGGGAAGTCCATGTTGAGCTCCGACAGGATCGGACGCTCACCATAAGCAAAATGGAGATCGCGGATTTCAACAAGATTAGACACTAGGGGAGTATTTCTTTTGCAATGTCATAATTGTAGTGCAGAAAACGAAATCTCTCCCGTGACCATTTCTTTTGGGCAGCTTACATACACCAAACGTTGTAAAAAAACCCGCCGGTCTTGCGACACGGCGGGTTTTCTGCACCAAAAGATTTTGCTTAGCGCGGCAGTACTGATTCACCCATCAGGAACGCATCAACCTCGCGTGCGCACTGACGTCCTTCACGGATCGCCCACACGACCAAAGACTGGCCGCGGCGCATATCGCCGGCTGCAAACACTTTATCGACCGACGTACGGTAGCAGCCTTCACCATCGGTAGTCGCCTTGGCGTTGCCACGTGCATCCTTGTCCACACCGAAGGCGTCCAGCACTTGCTGTACCGGTGAAACAAAGCCCATTGCCAGCAAGACCAGGTCGGCTTTCATTTCGAATTCCGAGTTCGGCACTTCCTGCATGCGGCCGTCTTTCCATTCGACGCGGGCGGCAATCAGTTTCTCAACCTTGCCGTTTTTACCTTCCAGGCGCTTGGTAGCAACCGCCCAATCACGCTCACAGCCTTCTTCGTGCGACGAAGAGGTGCGCAGCTTGGTTGGCCAGTAAGGCCAGACCAGCGGCTTGTTCTCTTCTTCCGGCGGCTGTGGCAGCAATTCAAATTGCGCTACCGAAGCTGCGCCATGACGGTTCGAGGTACCGACGCAATCGGAACCGGTATCGCCGCCGCCAATCACAACCACGTGCTTGCCGGTCGCCATCAACTGGTCTTTGACCTTGTCGCCGGCATTCACTTTATTTTGCAATGGCAGGAATTCCATCGCAAAGTGCACACCTTTCAATTCACGGCCAGGAACCGGCAGGTCGCGTGGCTGTTCAGCACCGCCAGCGATGATGACGGCGTCGAAGTCTTTATTGATTTGCTCTGGCGAGATGGTTTCTTTCGCCCAGTTGATGATGTTCGCCGGGAAATCCTTGCCGACCAATACGCCGGTGCGGAAGGTCACGCCTTCTGCTTCCATTTGCTTGACGCGCAAATCGATGTGGTTTTTTTCCATCTTGAAGTCAGGGATGCCGTAACGCAGCAAACCGCCGACGCGATCATTCTTTTCAAATACGGTGATATCGTGGCCGACACGCGCCAGTTGCTGCGCAGCCGCCATACCGGCAGGACCGGAGCCGACTACGGCGATTTTCTTGCCGGTCTTGACGCTTGGCACTTGTGGCACGACCCAGCCATTGTCCCAGCCCTTGTCGATGATGAAGTGCTCAATCGACTTGATACCGACCGGATCTTCATTGATACCCAGCGTGCATGCGGATTCGCATGGTGCCGGGCAAATGCGACCGGTGAATTCCGGGAAGTTATTGGTCGAATGCAGGGTATCCAGCGCTTGCTTGTATGCACCGCTGTAGACCAGGTCATTCCAGTCAGGAATGATGTTGTTGACCGGGCAACCGTTATTGCAAAACGGGATGCCGCAATCCATGCAGCGTGCTGCCTGCACTTTTGAATCTGCATCGCTCAGATGCATGGTGAATTCTTTGTAATGCGCGGTACGTTTTTGCGGCTCCTCGCTTGCTTCGCGCAAGCGCTGGAATTCCATAAAGCCGGTAATCTTTCCCATGTTTCTCTCGCCTTCTAAACCATTCGTTTCGGCCCGACCGTCTTGCGATCGGGCCATGACATCGTTTGTTGACCGTGCTTATGCAGCTTACACAGCGACCTTGGTTGATACTGACTGTTCAGCCTTGGCAGCATGCATTTCAGCCAATGCGCGTTTGTATTCCGATGGGAATACCTTGACGAACTTGCTGCGGGCGCTGCTCCACTCATCCAGCAAGGCACGGGCACGGGTACTGCCGGTGTATTTGAAGTGACGCTCGATCAAACCTTTGAGGATAGCCTCATCGGTCTGCGCATCGGCGCCGCGTACATGGCTATGCCAGGAAGCGTGCTCTGCCTTGTCTTCCTGTTCCGCTGCGGATTCCACAGGGTGCAGGGCAACCATCGCCATATTGCACTTGCTGGCGAAATCGCCTTTCGGATCGTAGACATAAGCAATACCGCCCGACATACCTGCAGCAAAGTTACGACCGGTTTCACCCAGCACAACCACGGTACCGCCTGTCATGTATTCACAGCCGTGATCACCGGTGCCTTCCACCACTGCAATCGCACCCGAGTTACGTACGGCGAAACGTTCGCCGGCCACGCCGTTGAAGAAGGCTTCACCAGCGACCGCACCGTACAACAAGGTGTTACCGCTGATGATGTTCTCTACTGCACGACCGCGGAATTCGGTGTTTGGACGCACGATGATGCGACCACCCGACAAGCCCTTACCGACGTAATCGTTACCTTCACCAACCAGGTCCAGCGTAATACCGTGTGCCAGGAAGGCGCCGGCCGATTGGCCTGCGGTACCTTGCAACTGGATGTGGATGGTGTCGTCAGGCAAGCCTTCGTGACCGTATTTCTTCGCAACCTGGCCGGACAACATCGCACCAACGGTACGGTTGACGTTCTTGATCGTCGAAATGAAGGAAACCTTTTCGCCGTTTTCGATAGCCGCTTTCGCTTGTGCGATCAGCTTGTTATCCAATGCTTTTTCAAGCGCATGGTCCTGGCCTTCCACGTGATAGCGTGCAACGCCTTCCGCCACTGGCGGTTGATAGAACATGCGGCTGAAGTCCAGGCCCTTGGCTTTCCAGTGCGAGATCGCTTTCGATTTGTCGAGCAGGTCAGCACGGCCGATCAGTTCGTCGAATGTACGGATACCCAGTTGCGCCATGATTTGACGTGCTTCTTCTGCGATGAAGAAGAAGTAGTTAACCACGTGCTCAGGCTTGCCGGAGAACTTCGCGCGCAAGACCGGATCTTGTGTCGCAACGCCGACCGGGCAGGTGTTCAGATGGCATTTACGCATCATGATGCAACCTTCAACGACCAGCGGTGCAGTCGAGAAGCCCATTTCATCCGCACCCAGCAGGGCAGCGATGACAACGTCGCGACCGGTTTTCATCTGACCGTCAGCCTGTACGCGGATACGGGTACGCAAGCCGTTCAGGATCAGGGTTTGCTGTGTTTCAGCCAAGCCCAGTTCCCATGGCGAACCGGCGAATTTCACCGACGACAATGGCGATGCACCAGTACCGCCGTCATGGCCGGCGATCACAACGTGATCGGCTTTCGCTTTGGCGACACCGGTTGCAACTGTACCGACACCAACTTCCGCTACCAGCTTGACCGAGATCGATGCGCTTGGATTGACGTTTTTCAGATCGTGGATCAGTTGCGCCAAATCTTCGATCGAATAAATATCGTGATGCGGTGGCGGCGAGATCAGACCAACGCCAGGTACCGAGAAACGCAGGCGTGCGATGTACTCGGACACTTTATGCCCTGGCAATTGACCGCCTTCACCCGGCTTCGCACCTTGCGCCATCTTGATCTGGATTTGTTCAGCCGAAGTCAGGTATTCGGTGGTGACACCGAAACGACCCGAAGCAACTTGCTTGATTTTCGAGCGCAGCGAATCGCCAGGCATCAAAGGCATGTCGACTTCAACCACGTCCTTGCCAATCACCGATGCCAGCGTCGAACCATCCTTGATAGGAATACCGCGCAGCTCCGAGCGATAACGCTTGGTATCTTCACCGCCTTCACCGGTATTCGATTTACCGCCGATGCGGTTCATCGCAATCGCGAGGGTTGCGTGCGCTTCGGTCGAGATCGAACCCAGCGACATCGCGCCGGTGGCGAAACGCTTGACGATTTCTTTCGCCGGCTCAACTTCATCCAGCGGAATCGCGCTGGCAGGATCGAATTTGAATTCGAACAAACCACGCAGGGTCATATGACGCTTCGATTGATCATTGATGATCTGTGCGTATTCTTTATATGTGCTGAAGTTGTTGGCACGGGTCGAATGCTGCAGTTTTGCAATCGCATCCGGTGTCCACATATGTTCTTCACCACGTACGCGATATGCGTATTCACCACCGGCGTCGAGCGAGTGTGCCAATACCGGATCAGCGCTGAATGCCGATTTGTGCAGGCGCAGCGCTTCTTCCGCCACTTCGAATACACCGATGCCTTCGACGTTCGACGAGGTACCTTTGAAGTACTTTTGGATCAACGATTTGTTGAGGCCGATCGCTTCAAAAATTTGCGCGCCGCAGTAGGACATATAGGTAGAGATACCCATTTTCGACATGACTTTCATCAAGCCCTTGCCGACTGCCTTCTGGAAGTTGGCGATCGCTTTTTCCGGCGACAAGTCACCTGGCAAGCCCTTCGACATTTCGCTGACGGTATCCATCGCGAGGTATGGATGGATCGCTTCTGCACCGTAACCGGCGAGCAGCGCGAAGTGATGCGTCTCACGTGCCGAGCCGGTTTCCACCACCAGGCCGGTCGAGGTACGCATACCTTTGCTGACCAGGTGCAAGTGGATAGCCGAAGTCGCCAGCAGGGCCGGGATCGCGACGTGGTTTTCATCGATCTTGCGATCGGAGATGATCAGGATGTTGTGGCCGGATTGAACTGCATCCACTGCCTGCGCGCACAGCGAAGCCAGGCGTGCCTCAATACCTTCCTTGCCCCAAGCGGTCGGGTAGCAAATGTTCAACTCATGCGATTTGAACTTGCCACCGGTGTGTGCACCGATGTTGCGCAACTTGGCGATATCCGCATAGTCGAGCACCGGCTGCGACACTTCAAGACGCATAGGCGGGTTGATGTTGTTAGTGTCGAGCAGGTTAGGCTTAGGACCGATGAAGGACACCAGCGACATGACCATAGCTTCGCGAATCGGATCGATAGGCGGGTTGGTGACTTGCGCGAACAACTGACGGAAGTAGTTGTACAGCGTTTTGTCCTTGTTCGACATGACTGCCAGCGGCGAATCGTTACCCATGGAGCCAGTCGCTTCTTCAGCGGTGGTTGCCATAGGCGACATCAGGAATTTCAAATCTTCCTGTGTGTAACCAAATGCCTGTTGCAGGTCGAGCAAAGCTGTTTTTGACTTGGCTTCCGCTGCTTCCTTATTCAACTCATTAAGCTTGATACGTACCGACTCAATCCATTGTTTGTATGGTTTGGCGTTGGCGTAGGTATCTTTCAGTTCTTTGTCATCGATGATGCGACCGGCATCCAGGTCGATCAGGAACATCTTGCCTGGTTGCAGACGCCATTTTTGGATGATCTTGGATTCCGGAATCGGCAAGACGCCGGATTCAGAAGCCATCACGACCAGGTCGTCGTCAGTCACGATGTAACGCGCAGGACGCAAGCCGTTACGATCCAGCGTGCCGCCGATATGACGGCCGTCAGTGAAAGCCATGGCGGCCGGGCCGTCCCATGGTTCCATCATCGCAGCGTGGTATTCGTAGAAGGCACGACGATTGTCATCCATCGTTGTGTGGTTTTCCCACGCCTCAGGGATCATCATCATCATCGCTTGTGCGATTGGATAACCAGCCATGACCAGCAGTTCGAGCGCATTGTCGAAGCATGCGGTATCCGACTGACCTTCATAGATCAGCGGGAACAGTTTTTTCAGGTCATCGCCCAGTACAGCCGACTTCATCACGCCTTCGCGTGCACGCATCCAGTTGAAGTTGCCTTTAACTGTGTTGATCTCGCCGTTGTGCGCCAGCAGGCGGTACGGGTGGGCCAGCGGCCATTCAGGGAAGGTGTTGGTCGAGAAGCGTTGGTGCACCAACGCCAGCGCGGATACGCAGCGTGGATCTTGCAGGTCTTTATAGTACTCACCGACCTGGTCTGCCAGCAGCAGGCCTTTATATACAACGGTACGTGCCGACATCGAAGGCACGAAGAATTCCTGGCCGTGCAACAGGTGCAGAGCCTGGATCGCGTGGCCGGAGGCTTTGCGGATCACATACAGTTTGCGTTCCAGCGCGTCGGTCACCATGATGTCCTGGCCGCGGCCGATGAAGATCTGGCGAATTACCGGTTCTTTGTCGCGCACGGTTGGCGACATCGGCATTTCCTTGTCGACCAATACATCGCGCCAGCCCAGCACGACCTGGCCTTCAGCCAGAACCGAGCGTTCGAGTTCTTGTTCGCAAGCGATGCGGGAAGCGTTTTCCTTAGGCAGGAAGACCATGCCGACGCCGTATTCCCCTGCTGGTGGCAGGGTTACGCCTTGCTTGGCCATTTCTTCGCGGTAGTACTGGTCCGGGATCTGAATCAGGATACCGGCACCGTCGCCCATCAGCTTGTCGGCACCGACAGCGCCGCGATGGTCGATATTTTTGAGGATGAGCAAACCTTGCTCAACAATAGAATGGCTCTTCTTGCCTTTGATGTGGGCGACAAAACCTACGCCACAAGCATCATGTTCATTAGCCGGATCGTACAAACCTTGCGCATGCATAGCCTTCTCCACTACTTTTCAATGAGCCTGAAGGATAGTGCAGAGCATTCTCAATTTCAACCTCAATAAATAGGGTCAGTGTCAATTAAATTTCCCCTACTGAGACGTCAAATTTTAAATGGGGACAGAGTGATAAACTTTTGCACCAAAATGGTTCAAAATGCGTATCAAATCAAGTCTTTTCAGTGCGCGGGCCCGCCGGCTGACGAGGTGGCCTACCGCGCTTGACTTGCCGGATCCGACGCTGAGTTTGTTTCTCTAGTGACAACTTATACTGCTCACTACCCAAAGCCCAGCCCTTCAACGTAGCATCGCTGACCGCCGCTATTTCCGCCGCGCTCAAGCCCTGCTCTATGGATGCCTTGTATGCCGCCTCACGTTCAAATGGCGTGTTGCCTAAAGCCCAATACAGCGGATGATCGGTAATGATGGGGTCGGATTTAAGGCCGATATGGTGCTGGTAGCTGGACCAGGGATAGTCGCCGGCCGCCGCCGCCAGCCCGCCACGCACCGGATTGGTTTCTATATAACGGCAACAAGTCATCAGGTAGCGCTCGGCATCCACGACGGTTGCCTTGTAGCGTCCTTGCCACAGTGTGCCGCTGCGCTCGTATTTGCGATTGAAGTAAGGCACGTAATAGCGCCCCAGCCATTGCATCATGCGCGACAAACCGTCCTGGTCGACCGGCGTTGCCAGCAAATGCAGGTGGTCAGGCATGAGGACGTAGGCGTGAATCGCGACCTTGAACTGCTTGGCAGCCTCGCGCAGGCGCGCCAGGAATTCAAGGTAATCAGCGGTTTCGCGGAATACCAGCTGGCGGTCATTGCCGCGCTGGATAATGTGATGCGGCTGGTTGGGGACAACCAGCCGTGGGAGTCGGGCCATGGCTTTGCACCTGAGTTGATTTAACGCATCTTAAATCAACTCTGACCCCAATTACTGCATTTTTACCAAATAAGACTTGCCGGACCGGCATTAGCGCATCGTGCGCGTCCAGGCCGGCTCGTCGTTCTTATTGCGATAGCTGATTGCCTTCACGACCAGTGCACGCAATTCGTCCAGCAACACTACTTCTTGCTGTGAAATCTTGGACGGCGGCAAGGAAGCATCCCAATCGCCATACATGAAACCGACCGGATGGAAGTTCAACATCAACGGCAAGATAACGAAGCTGCGCGCCGTCGACAATTCATCGCGCCACCAGCGCGGCAATTTACTGAGGAAGCCCGGTGCCTGCGCATCTTCGACAAAAATCATCTTGTCATTCGCCAGCGCTGCATGGAATACATCCGGCTGATAAGCATCCTTGAAGGCCAGGCGCGCCAGCATCTCTTCCGTGCATTCACCAAAACACATGCGCGCAACATACTTGCCTTCATCATGATTGCGCAGGAAGGCGACCGCACGACTCAAACCCAGGCCCTGATAAACAGTTTCCAGTGCGACCGTCATGACCTGCCCGGTGCTGGCAGTTGCCACTTCGTCGTGCATATCGCCGACGCCGCGCTTGAGGATATTGATGGAATCTGCCGGCTTTCCGAGTGGCAAAGACATTTGCGCTTCCGGCTCATCGGCCTGCTTGCCTTGTTGCGCCAGGGTTTCATCTTCCGACGCCTTTTGTGCAGCGTCTACAGCGGACAATACGACTGCCGAATCCAGGCCCAGCATTTCTGCATAATTTTCTGCGATCTCTGCCAGGTCGCCTTCGGCAGAAGCAGTGTCGTCTTCACACAAAACACCGGCGCAGCGTGTCGACATGGTCGAAACTGCAGCCAGCCACTCCGAATGTTCCAGCGGTTCGTGGCTGGCATCCGCGTCTATACGTGGTGGCATTTCCTTGAGGCTGGCGACCAGGCCGCTAGGCAAACCCCAGCGCTTGCCGATCAGGCGGCCGATTTCATCCAGCTCCAGGCCGAGTACATCGTGTGCTGCTTCGTTTTCCGAAATATTGTTACTGGTGGCACGTTCCTGCACCTCGGCCCATTGCTCGGGCAGATAAAAGGACACCATCAGGCGACCCAGCGAATGCAGGATGGAACAGACAACCACTTCTTCGGTATCGCGGCGGGTAGTCGACGATGCAACCTGGCGCGCGATCTGGCCGGCCATCACGGCACGCTCCATTTCACTACGCGTATCCGAGCTGCCAAGCGAAGCAGCTGATAAACCATCGATGAGCTTCAAACCCAGGGCCAGATGGCCGATGGTTTCGGTGCCAAGCACGATGACCGCTTTCGATACGGTATTGATGCTTTGCCCGAACGCCGAATACATCGCGCTATTGGCCAGGCGCAGTACACGCTGCGTCAGCGTCGGATCGGACAATACCGTCCGGGTCATATTGAATTCTCTATCGTCTTCGCCTTGCATGGCGCCGACGATGGCGGTAACCACTTTTGAAAATCCGGGCAAATCACCGCGCTGGCGTACGCGTGTCCACAGTAAATCCAGTGTTTTTTCAGGATTGATCGCTGGGCTAATTTGGTTCGTCATGAATCGAGGTCTTTTGACTTGGCGGGTTAATTTTGCAGAGCCAAGGCATCTGCTTTCAGTATATCGATCAGTGCATCCGGCAATAATGGGAAGCCGGTATGAAAGCCCTGGATCAGTGAACAACCCTGTGCAGATAAGAATTCCATTTGTCGCTCGTTCTCCACACCTTCCGCCACCGTCAGCAAACTGAGGTGATTGGCAAGGCTGAGAACCACGTTACAGATCGCCGCATCCTTGATGGAATCCGGCAAATCCTTGATGAAAGTACGATCAATTTTGAGCGCGGCAATCGGGAAGCGCTTGAGGTAAACCAGCGACGAATAACCGGTGCCGAAATCATCAATCGCGATGCGCACACCACGTGAAGTAATTTTGGCCAGCAATGCTTCCGCATGCTCGGGATCCGACATCAGGATGCCTTCAGTAATTTCCAACAGTAACTGGTCACCGTCCAGGCCCGACAATTTCAGTGCGTCATCCATCATGCTGAGGAATTGATCGCTGCGGAACTGGCGCGGGCTGACATTCACCGACACATACAACTGACGACCGGCTGCTTCTTCAAAACGCTTCAATTGCACACAGGCTGATTTCAAGGCCCATGCGCCGAGCAAATTGATGAGGCCGTTATTCTCGGCCATCGGGATAAATTGATTGGGCGGCACCAGGCCGATATCCGGCCGCATCCAGCGCATCAGCGCTTCAAAGCCCATGATCTGGCGCGTATGTGCATCGACGATGGGCTGGTAGTGCAACAGGAATTCGCCATTGCGCACCGCCTCGAACATCGCGGCTTCCATCGTTACATCATGTTCGACCTGATTGAAGCTCAGGTGGTTATAGATAATGCAGCGTGCCTTGCCGGTTTCCTTCGCGCGATACATCGCACTATCGGCATGCGCCAGCAGTTTGACGTCAGTCTCGCCATGCGCCGGATAAATCGCGACGCCGATCGAGGTGCTCACATACAGCGCATTGCCGTCGATTTCAAACGGCAACTGGATGGCGGCAATCATCCTGCGCGCCACATTATGTATTTCCACTTCATCGACTGCGCCGTGCAGCACTGCGACAAACTCATCGCCACCGACACGCGCCAGGGTATCGACATCGCGCAAGGTTTCGCGCAAACGCGCGGCTGCCACACGCAACAAGGCATCGCCAACCGGATGGCCGAGCGCGTCGTTTACTTTCTTGAAGCCGTCGAGATCCAGCGCCACCACCGCAAAGCCGCGGTCGGTACGACGCGATTGCGCAATCGCCATGCGCAGGCGATCCGCCAGCAAGGAACGATTCGGCAAACCTGTTAATTCATCATGTGTCGCCATATGACGCAGGCGCTCTTCCGTCGCCTGCTGTCCCGATATATCGTGGCCGACTACCAGCACCGCTGCTTCGTCAGCATCGTCATACGCGATCATTTGCAGTTCATACCAGCGCAATACTGCGCGCGTGGCCATTTGTACGCTTACACGTGTCACTTCACGGGAGGCAACGGCCTGTCTTAAAGCGGCCTCGATCGCATGCCGATCCGACAAGCGCACCAGTTCGAACAACTTCATCCCGGCTAATGAGGAGCCGTGACCGATCAAGGCATCGGTACGCTTGCTGACGTGGAGAATCTCTCCGCGCGTATTGAGTCGCAGCACAAGCTCCCCGGCAATTTCCATCAAGCTGGAAAGCTGGTTTTCGGATGAATCGTTACGCTTTAGGGACATGCTTATACGGCTAGAGTATTAATGGGTCGAGGTTAGATCGCTTTAGCAATCAACCTCAGTTATTTTTGTGACAATTTATTGCTGTTCCATACATATCAAATGATAAATTTTCCGTATGGAAATGTAAAAACATCAAAACGTAACTCTCAAATCTTAATGCAGCGAAAACGAAAAGAATAGAAAAGATTGCAGCAAAAAAACAAAAATGTGCATTTAGTGATTTTTCGTAAACACCAAGCGTTTCGGGGCCCGGCAGATGGGCAGGCAAAAATTCAGGTTCACGTAAGAAACGAGATTTTTTGGCACTTTTCGATTGCTTTACCCACAGATAAATCGGACAGCAAAAACGCCACTGCCATGCCTGTCATTACCTTATCGACAACACTTCTGCCCCGTTCCAAACTTAAAACATCGTGCATGCACATATTTACAAGGCAAAAGCGCTTTCAATCTTCATTCAAAGCCTGAAAACGCTCGGCCAGGTAATCAATCAGGGCCCGCACGGAAGGCAGCACGCCACGACGCGACGGGAACACAACGTGCACAATTTCGCGCCGAGGTGCCCAATCCGGCAGCAAACTGAGCAGCGTGCCAGCGGCTAGTTGCTCCCGGAGCATCATGCGCGGCAACTGCACGATGCCAACACCTGCTAACGCAGCATCCCGCAAAGCCATCATGTCGCCGGTCACAAAACGCGGATGGTGATGCAAAGAGACATGTGCACCATCCGGTCCAAACAAATTCCAGACATGCGTTTGCTGCGGCGTGCCGAGCGCCAGGCTTGGCCATTCAGCGATATCGGCCGGTGTTTGGGGCAAGGCATGCTTATTAAATAACGCGGGACTGGCCACCAAACATTGCCCGCGATCGGACAACACACGCATGACCAGGTCGCTATCCTGAATTGGCGGCGGCCGGACCCGGATCGCGATATCCATTGCTTCAGCCACCACATCGACGCGTCGATTGGTCGCTTCCAGATGTACTGTCACATGCGGGTGCAAAGCCATGAAATCCGCCAGCATGCTGCTGACATGCGCATGCAGCAAGGTAATCGGACAAGACAGGCGCACCACGCCGCGTGGTTCCGCCCGCGTCACATCGATCACATCCTGCGCGGCTTCGGCTTCCACCAGCATCGCCTTGCAATGCTCGTAATAGGTTTGCCCGATCTCAGTCACAGAGAATTGCCTGGTCGTGCGCTGGATCAGGCGCACGCCCAGCCGCTCCTCCAATAAAGCAATGCGGCGGCTCAGCTTGGATTTGGGAATTCCAAGAGCACGCCCGGCAGGTGCAAAACCACCGTGGTCCACCACCTGGACAAAGAAGTAAAGATCATTCAAATCCTGCATTAAGGCTCCACTGTTCACAAAATAGGACACTGATGGCCGATTTTACTGCCTACTCAAGCCATCGTCCCTGCACTATCCTTAATCCTGTCAAATAATCTCGCATCCCGAAAGGAAGCAATCATGAAAAATATCATTGGCGTCTATAGCGCTCCCCGTCCGCACTGGGTCGGTGACGGTTTTCCTGTGCGCTCGATGTTTTCCTATCAAAGCCACGGCAAGCAACTTAGCCCCTTCCTGCTGCTGGACTACGCCGGCCCGGCTGATTTCAGCCCGGCGCAGCGTCCGCCCGGCGTAGGTTCGCACCCGCATCGCGGCTTTGAAACGGTCACCATCGTCTACAAGGGCGAAGTGGAACATCGCGACTCAACCGGCCAGGGCGGCGTGATCGGCCCCGGAGATGTGCAATGGATGACGGCTGGCGCCGGCATCCTGCATGAAGAATTCCACTCCCAAGCCTTTACCCGTTCCGGTGGTGCGCTGGAAATGGTGCAGCTCTGGGTTAACCTGCCGGCCAAGGACAAGATGACCGCGCCCGGCTACCAGGCCATTGTCGACCGCGATATTCCTGCCGTCGCAATGCCGGACGGTGCTGGCACGGTACGCGTCATTGCCGGTGAATACCAGGGCCACGCCGGACCAGCCCATACGTTCACGCCTATGCATGTTCTGGACGTGCGCCTGAATCAGGGCAGCGTCGCTGAACTGCCGGTGCCGGACGGCTGGAACTCGGCACTGATCGTGCTGCGTGGTACGGTGCTGGTAAATGGCGAAGCCGTTGCACGCGATGCGCAAATGGTCTTGCTGGATCGCGCCGGCAGCAATCTCACCATTGAAGCCAATAGTGATGCAGTTGTACTGTTGATCAGCGGCGAACCGATAGATGAAGCCATCGTTGGTCATGGCCCCTTCGTGATGAACACCCACGAAGAGATCGTGCAAGCCATAGATGATTTCAATAGCGGACGCTTCGCGCAAATCCCGCGCTGAAACCAAGCCGCACTGAAAAGCCATGTCGTTCATACGACATGGCTTTTTTACGGCTCCACTTCACCCGGTTCCGGATCACCATCGATGATCTGGAATTTGCGCATTTTTTCCCACAGCACCTTGCGGCTCATCTTCAAATGGTTCGCGGTATCCTGCCGCCGCCAGTTATGCGCATCCAGCGCTTCGATAATGCGATTGCGATCCGCGATATCCCATTTTTTCCGCGCCCCGCCCTGATCTTCGATCTCGCATTCCACCTTCAGATCCTGCAGGGCATGGAACACACGATCAATCGCAGACCGGTCCCAATCGCCAAGCTGGCGATGAATAATCGTGATGCGCTCAGCAATATTGCGCAGCTCCCGGACATTACCGCGAAAGCGCGTGGTCGCAACGAGGCGCAGCAACCAGTCGGGAATCTCCGGCAAGGGTGAAGCATCACGCGCCGCATTCTTGAATATCTGCATCACGATGCCTCTGAAGATCGCAATCTTGTCTACCTCACCGCGCTCTTCCAGGCTGGGCACGCGCAATTCAATCACCGCCATCCGGTAATACAAATCGGAACGGAACATTTCCTGCTTAACCAGCTCGCGCAAATTGCGATTGGTCGCCGCCACCAGGCGGAACTCCACATCAATCTCAACTGCAGAACCAAGCCGGGTCACCTTGCTCTGTTCCAGCACGCGTAATAACTTGACCTGTTGATACAAGGGAAGGTCGCCGATTTCATCGAGGAACAGGGTACCGTTATCGGCCTGCTCAAAATAACCTTTGTGCGCCAGCATGGCACCGGTAAAAGCGCCTTTCGCATGACCAAAGAAATGCGACTCAAACAAGCCATCCGGAATCGCGCCGCAATTGACGGCAACGAAGGGGCCTTTACTATAACGCTGGTGATTTTCGTGCAGCAAACGTGCAATACGTTCCTTGCCGACCCCGGTCTCGCCGGCAATCAATACATTCGAATCACAATCAGCAAACGCAACGGTTTCTTTCAGCAGCGTCTTCATCACATCGGACTCCGCAATCAGCGGATCCTTCTCCTGCATTGATTTCGCACTGCCATGCAGTTCACCGGCCAGGCCAAACACCAGGCGGCGCAATTCCGCGCAAGTGAAGTCCAGCATCAGGATATGTGAGTACTCCGGCGGGTAAACCCGTGAATCATAGGCGCGCGGTGCCTCAGCCACCCAGATCACCGGCATGCCATGCGCCTTTTGCCAGTCATCCGCATTAAAGCGCCCACCGTCTATCATCGTCACCGAGATAATCGCAATCGATGGCGACAACTTCGGCTGATCCGGCACGGTATCGATGCCATCGGCACGCATCACGTCCACCTCGGAACTCACGAGGCAGCGGACGATGCGATCATAAATATCTGATTTACCTTCCCAAACGTAAATATCGATATTTTCCTGTGGTGCTTTAATTTTTTGCATTCTGTCTGTAAACAACTTTCATCATTCGTTATTCAAGGCACGCACGCCTGGTACTTTGCGATAAGCATCCATTCTTTCCTGACGGTGCGACAACAAATTACGTATCTCCACCAGCCGTGCATAAATATTGAAGGCGAGGATCAGCAGCTCGCACATCAGGCGCCAGAACAACAACGACAGCACTGCCGCGACCAAGGTTTGCAGCACACCACCCATGCCACGTCCCGGCATTTCAAAAGTGGCGAAGAAGCCACCGATGCCGGCACTCACGATCACCAACACGCCAACCCAGTAGATTAGCTTGATCAAAAATGGGGCAATAAAATGATCGAAGCCGAGATAGCCGAACCACTTCACAACGGAGGATTTATTTTTCATGGGCAGATATTGAGAGTCGTTGTAAGACATTTAGTAAACCAGTTTGACGTTGTCGCCGCCACCGCACTTAAGATCGATTAGAGTAACGTCGACCTGACCGGTATCTATACCGAGATTCGAAAGCAAACTACTCAGAGAACTGCCCAAGGCGTCTAAAGGTTGCAGTAATTGTTCTACTAAACCAAGCAAAGCGAGCATGACTTTACTGATGGTGTTACCACCACTCGTTTGGTTGCCCTTTAGATCCAGCGCCAACTTGCATTGATCTGTCGGAAAAAGACCGCAATTAGCAACCAGATCCAAGAGCTGCCCGATCCCTCCAAGCAAACCTCCAACAAGGTTACCGACTCCGCTAAGTAAATTAATAACAGCGCTACTCAAAGAACCTCCTAAAAGTGCTTTAACGGAAGAATCTAGGCTACCCACAAAGGTCTGCAAACTAGCTAGCGAAGTTTTCAATAAATCCGTCGCTCCAGATAGAGAATTCCCAGTGGCCTTTAACAATGCGGCGGCAAGATCGCCATTAGTTTTCCCGCCTTGACCTTGGGCAAGTAATTGCCCGAGCACATTAGCTATCACCGCTTTGACCGCAGTACCTATTTTTAATTGATTCGATGGAAGCATTTGCCTCGTTTGACCTTTTACAAAAGGCAATGGATCGGCTGCTGAAGTGAGGGCATCCAATATAAAAGGCTGGGGAGTAAGAGTGATAGTGTTATTGAGTAGGCTAACAATTTTCACCGGGCTGAGACCGCTATCACAAGACGCTACAGATTTAGAAAAAACTGATCCTGCCCTTGCCCCTACACAAGTCTTCAATAAAGATGCATCCACGCGTATCTTGGCTGTATCTTCACCGCTGCTGTTTTTTTCACAAATGTCTGTAACCGTCGCATAAGCACTGATTAAATCGATGGTGATAGGCAAATCAACTGTCAACAACTGGCGAAGAAAAATAGGAGCGCTAGCTGGGGGCGCGTTAACGCTTGCGAATATGCGAACCTGTCCTGTATATGCTTTAGTACCTACACCACCAATACCTATAGACGGTGGTTCCACTATTCCGATCTGTGTCGTCAAAACTCCCGTACCCAAACCCAGATCCAGCGCACGTTCACTATTTGCGACACCGATAGCTGCAGTGGCTAATCCCAGTGCATTCGTATCAGCTTGCAGTGCAAACTTTCCATTTGCCCCTTCCACCAGCGCAAATAAGCCGCCACCTGCCGCATCACTCAACAACTTGACCGGCAAGGAAAATTGCTCTTGCTTAATGCCGAGCAAGTTTATCAAGCTACTTTGTCCACCGACTGTCCCTATCGCATCCAATAAAGCGCTCAATGGACAACTTCCACCCGGGCATTGATCCGATCCTGCGAAAACAAGATTCTTGATAGTTCCTACATCAGCATTCGCCGCGATATCAAAACCCAATGCCCCTAATAAACCACCAGGACTTACCTTCAAGTTCGCCAAACCTTGATATGACAATGCAGATGTCCCCGCGACATTCACTCCAGTTGCGACCAGGAGTTGCGATAGTGCACCGCTACTATTCACCTGCAACAATTTGGAGCCAACAGAGAAGACGGCAGTCGGCGCATCAATAGTTGCCATTGCGGTAGCAGACACATTCCTGTTCGCCCAGGCACCAAAAAAACTAGGAAATGAACGATTCACCAAGACGCTCACCGCAGTTGGAGCGGCATCGCCAGCCGCGTAAGCTACGTAGTGCGGAGCCGTGGTATTTTTCACTGGATCCCAGCTACCGCAAGTAGCGACAAACTCGCTATCAGAAAAGCCCTGCGTAACTTGCTGATTTGCATTTAATTTCGCAACTGCCAGCGCCGATGAGCACGGAGTGGTATCTGCAGATGATCTTGCCAATTGCTGCGCGCCAGCCAGTGCTGCCAGGTCCGCGACCTTCTGCAAATCACGCTTTTGAAAAAACAGATAGCCAATGTCTATCGTTGCCAATGTGATGACCACGGTCGATATCGCAATGGCGGCCATCACAACAATCGAGCCGCGCTGATGCGCTGCCGCCAGTCCGCGTGGACACACAGTTTGATTCGGCTGGCAAGATCGTAGCGAGGGCTTCATACATCACCGATCAAGTAGTGTTACTGACTACTGGTATTGCTTTTGCTGACCGCGCGCTCGAAGGATTCCGGTATCTTGTATTTGAAACTGTCTTTATATCGTTCCCAACTGAGTGAGCTGGTCGCACCCAACATAGGCAATGCAGGGCCGGCGGCACTGCCATTTGCCTGTATGGTCAGCAAGGAAGAAGTCGCCTCACCTATTTTGCGCGCGGCAGGTTTGTCCTGCGTTAGCTGCTCCTGCCCGGCTAGGGCTTCCTGCGCATTAGCTACTGAGCTCAAACCGAACAGCATCGCCAAGGACGCATATGCTCCAACTCGTCCGGCATTTAAGAATAATTTGTTCATAAATCCTCCTTGATATTCTGCTCAGAAGAAGCCGCGTGCATTTAACTATTCACTACGTGCAAGGACTCCAGAACCAGGTTGCAATAGCTGCATTTGCAACTGCAGTTGCATGCCATTCCCGCCGGCGACCACCGGCATAAGGCGATTGTCAGGCTCGACTTTTTTGCTCAATTGCACATTGCGTTTGCTTATTGCATCCTTGCGTTTGAATATTTCTGATTGAACATCCGATGGCATGTTCGCTTCTTTCATCAGTGATTCCGCTTTAGGCCTGTCACCGGAAAGCAGGAAGAACAGCGCCAGGTTGCTGATCACTTTGCGATTACCTGGCGCAAGTTCGACAGCCTGCATCAACGGTACGCGTGCGGCGTTGTTATCCCCATCATTCAGCAAGGCGTAACTCAAATCACTTAATACGATTGGATTAGTTGGATTAAGACGGCTGGATTCACGCAAGTTGGCAATTGCACGTACTGGATTACCGCGTTGTGCCTCCAACAATCCCAAACCATGCCAGGCAGCCGCAGCTTCAGAGCCGCCCAACAATGCTTTATATTGTTTTTCTGCGGCATCGTCCTGTCCGGTTGCACGCAAGGCATCCGCATACAGACGCTGCACTTCAGGTGTCGAGCCATAACTTTTTTGATAGGCGTCAATGTGGGCGATAGATGCAAAATACAGCGAGCGCTCCTGCATCTTTTTGATCATGTCCAGATAGACTTGTTTATTGTCCAAAGCCGGCCGGTCCAGTTCCGCCTGCTGGCGTTGCAAGGCCTCGTCATTGCGTATTGCATATTCATTTGCCGGCGAATTCAAACTGGAACAGCCGGCGCAAACCACAAGGATCAGCAAGCCGACAACGATGCTGGTTTTATTTTGCGATTTCATGAGCCGCCTCCCATTTTTGACAGTGTGCGTATGATCGCCAAAAAACCAGCGCCTCCCGTAATAATCAGCAATGCAGGTAATAGCGCCAACACCATCACCCCGGTCATCTTGACCGTCAGCTTGCCGACTTTTTCTTTCATATCCAGCTTGCGTTGCTCACGCAGGCGATCACTGAATTGCTGCAAAGGCTGTTGCACCGCGCCGCCATAACGATCCACCTGCACAATCAGGCGCGCAACTGCGCTCATGTCTTCGTTTTCGAAAAGACTAGAGAAACGTCGCAAGGACTGTTCCCGTGTACGTCCGTTTTGATATTGTTGCGCCGCGATCTGCAATTCCTTGCCCAGGACCGGCAGCGAAGTAGAAAATTCGTTTTCCACGACATGCAAGCTTTGATCAATAGACATGCCCACACCCTGCAATAAACGCAGGAGATCGATTAGCAGTGGTAGCTCTTCATTGGCTTGCTGGCGCCGCTCCCTCGCCCGGATTTGCATGACCCACTTCGGTCCCATATAGCCAAGTGCAAAGCCGAAAAAAACTGCTAGCAGCAATGTTTGTATGGATTTCTCTGCGAACAACAACCACGCAAAAATAGGCAGACCGATACCTAGCAATACCCGTGTGGCGAAAAATAGAGTCTTGCCGCGGCTGTCATTTACACCACATTGATCCAATAAGGTTCTGTCTTCAGGTGCAACCAGTTGTTTACCCAACGGCGTGTCCACCCAATGCGCCATATAGGCCAGGAAGCCATCCATCCAGCGGCGCAACACCGGTCCTTCGGGTAATTTCTCCGCGCCAGGATGTTCCTGCACATCAATCATCTTCTCCAGCGTTCTTTCACTGCGCATGAATTGCCAGAGCTGACGCAGCAAGACACTACCGATCAGCAAGGCAGCCGCCGCGAACAGAAGTATCGACAAGACCTGAAGTAGATGCGGGCTCATATAGTTCTCATATCGATTTGGCCAGACGATACAGCCAATAAGCACCGATAGCTTCCAGTACTACCGCGAAAATCAAGAGATTTTTACCAAGTGGATCTTCCAGCATGGTGACGAACATCCTGTTATTAAAGATCACCATGAAAACCCCGAGGCCAATTGGTAACAAGCCCAGAATCCATGCCGACAGCCTGGTCTCAGAGGACAATGCCACCAATTCATTTTGCGAATACTCGCGATCCCGCATGAAGGCTGCCATACGTTCCAGCACAGTATCGGCACGCCCGCCAAAACGCAGCGCCACGCCTATGACGGCAGCAATCAACTCCAGCTCCTGCAGGCGAAATACCCGCGCTTTCTGTACCAGCGCATGTTCGAGATCCATCCCGGCCTGCACCAGCCGATTACTGCGATCCAGCAGTTCACGCAAAGGTTCTTCGGTAGTCAATACCGTTGCCTGGAATGCCGATTCCAGGCTATTGCCAACAATCGTCAACCTGACCATGGTGTCGAGGAAGGCCGGTAACTGTCGCACCATCTTTTGATGACGGCGTGTCGCCTTTAGCCACAAACGGAAATAGGACAAAGTCCCGTATAGAAATATCGTGCCGATTGCGGACAGTACCCCACCAAATACTGCTGCCAGCAAAGTCAGGACTATGCCCGGCACCAGCAAGGTCATATAGAAAATTGGTGTAGTCACAATCCCGGCACGCAAGCAGAATTTTCCCCACCGGTTCGCTTCCGAACGAGGCTTTTGCATCGTCGGCTGTTCGAGCTCCCCATTGCTCGTCAGTTGCGGCTGTTCGATGCTGCGTATTTGCTGATCGACGAAAGCAGACGTTGCGTCCTGCTGTTGATGCAACTGCGCGTTCTGCCATAGAACGATGCCGCCGGCGAGTAACAATATCGCCACAGCAACCATCCATAAAGTCAGGGCAGACATGATTTAGTTTCTCTTTTGTGGATTGCTGACGTTCGACGATAACTGTCGCCTTTTTTGCAGCTTCGGCGAATGAGGTTGTATGCCCAGTGATACCCAACGATCCTTCTCTTCGCCGTCGGGACCGTTAAAGCTTTCGTGGCGATACAATTCCTGCGTCGTGATGATGTTGTCACCGACTCCAGTAATTTCTGTGATCGATACAATGCGGCGGCGACCGCTCGACAAACGTCCGATCTGCACAATGAAATCAATCGCACCGGCAATCTGGCGGCGAAGACTGGATTCGCTCCCCTGGAAGCCGGCAAAGCCAGCCAGCATTTCTATCCGGTGCAAACATTCACGTGGCGTATTCGCGTGTATCGTCGCCATCGAACCATCGTGGCCGGTATTCATTGCCTGCAGCATCTCCAGCACTTCAGCACCACGCACCTCGCCGACGATGATGCGGTCCGGCCGCATCCGCAAACTATTGCGGATCAGGTCGCGGATTGTCACCACACCTGTTCCTTCGAAACTACCTATACGCGATTCCAGGCGAACTACGTGCGGATGGTTCAGCGACAATTCAGCAGTGTCTTCAACCGTCACCACCCGTTCATTTTCCGGCAGGAAGAAAGCAAGTGCATTCAGCAGCGATGTCTTGCCTGAGCTGGTGCCACCGGAAATCAGGATATTGCAGCGTGCTTTCACTGCACTTTCCAATAAAGCAAAAAGCTCGTCATTCAAGGTACCCAGTTGCTGCAGATCACTGGGCTTCAAGGGATCGCGCCGGAATTTACGTATCGACACCATAGGCCCATCCACCGCCAAAGGTTCGATTACCACGTTCAAGCGTCCGCCATCAGGCAGGCGCGCGTCGACCATAGGATTGGATTCATCGAGCCTACGTCCGAGCGGTGCCAGAATGCGGCGCACGATGCGCAGCAAATGATTGTTGTCGGTAAAGCGCAATGTCTCGCGCTGCAAGACACCATGACGAGAAACGAAGACATCGTTGTAGCCGTTGATCAGGATATCTTCGACGTCACCATCGGCCAGCAAATCTTCCAGCGGTCCCAGACCGGCCAGCTCTTTGGTCAATGCGTCAGCGATCAGGCGGACTTCATTTTCATTGAGCGGGATGCGGCGCAAGCGCACAAAGCCATCCACATCGAGATTGACGAATTGCTGTATCGCCGCGCGCGACCAGCGCCCGAACTCGGCACCGAGTTCTTCAATCCGCGTCAGCAGATTGTCATATGCCGCCGTTTTGATGTCCTGGAACCTTTGTGTGTTTACAAAGGCGTCATCCTCATTGGCCAATCCCGCTTGATCGCTCATCTCTTTATGCCTCTATCCCGGCTTCTGCCGTTGTATGTTTTATGGCTTGAGCAAACCTGATACCCAACTCGACAACTTGCCTGCATGCTTTTCCGCATGTGGGTTCAGCAATTTTTCAGCCAGATCCTGAATCTCTCGCACGTATGCATCGTGCTTATTCACTTCATGTAATAACTTTCCCTGATTGGCACTACTCATCAAGCGCAATGTACATTCCGGCAGTACTGCTGCCAACGGCAATCCGAAGCGTTCGGCAATCTGCGGCGCACTCATTCCATAACGAATGTCATAGCGATTGACGACCAGTTGCCGACGGCTGGCATCACCACCGCGTTTATTGAAGTCTTTCAGCATGGAAGAAAGCGACACCAGAGAGCCTGCGCTTTGATCAGTCACGAACAAGACCTGGTCGGACGCATTAGCCATGCATTCAACCAATTCCATATCAGCGAGCCCGCCGAGATCGAGAACCAGCACATCAAAATAAAGACGTAACTGGGTAAGCAGTGACAACACATCGTCATGCGAAATGCCGCTCATCTCCTTGAGCATGCGCGGCAGGGAAATCACTTTGATGCCGTTATGGCTGTTGGTCAGCGCAGTCTGGATCAGGGTCCTGTCCAGGCGATGACGATTGCGCAGGGTATCGATAAAACTATAGGTCCCGGCAACGTTCAGGTAAAGCTGGCCGTCCCCGGCAGGTAAACCGAGATCAAGCAATCCAATCTGGTAATCCTTATGTTGTGCCGATTTGCGTAACTGAAGAACATCTGCCAAATGCACCGACAGGGTCGTACTGCCTACGCCCGCCCTTGCGCCAAGCAAAGTAATCAGCGTTCCCTGGATTGCCACTGCCGGAGTGGAAACCGCCGACACCAGTTTGTAGATAACGTCATGCGCCTCTTCTACCGGTGCTGTCATATCAATAAAATGATGCACACCGGCGCGTAATGCCGCGACCGCGCCTTCCGGATAATCCATCGTACCGACAGCAACTACCGGAACTTGCGGCAATTTGCTCTTCATCATCTGCGCCAGCGCAATCATGTCGGCGGTACAGTTGGCGGCACTATCACCGCAGTTTCCTGAAAAATCCAGCAAGACCAGACGCGGCTTGCATTCGGCTACACGCGCCGTCAGCAAGGCAATAGGTGCGAGCTCCTGCTGCACCACGTGCCACTCTTTTAACGCATGCGCCAGCCAGCGCAAATGCACGCCATTAGACGAGCAAAAGACAAAGCGATTGCTGTCATTCTGCGTAGTTTCACGCTGCAGCCCTTGTTGTTCCATGAGCTTTTCCAAAGATTGCTTCTCCACTGTTTACTTTGAAAATCCTGGTAAATCGTCGCGTCCGGCGGCGCCCATCACATAACTGCTCCAGGCATTAGCCGGGGTATCACGTCTTTCCTTGTCATCACCGGGTAATGGCAATTGCGCACCTTTGGCAATTGGCTTGACCAGATGCGGCGTCGCAATGATCACCAACTCCTTTTCATCCTGGCTGTATTGCATGCTGCGGAAGAATGGTCCGAGGATAGGCAAATCGCCCAGGAATGGGACTTTGTTCACATTGGATTTGGTGGTGCGGGAAACCAGGCCACCGATGACGAAACTTTCACCATCGCCAAGCTCAAGCGTGGTTTCCGTGCGGCGCGTGGATATCGCCGGGATCATCATGTTGTTTGTGACGATCGCATTGGCATAATCAAGGTCACTTGCTTCAGGCGCCACCTTCAGCGCGATGCGATTCGCCGACAAGACAGTTGGCGTAACCGTCAAACCGATACCAAAGGCTTTATAGATAATGGTGGTCGTACCCAGGCCACCAGACTGTGGCACCGGTAACTCGCCACCCGCCAGGAAGCTGGCACTTTGCCCCGACAAGGCAATCAGCGAAGGACGCGCCAGTACACGTGCCAGGCCATTTTGTTCTATCAGTTTGACCCTGGCATTGACACTGGTACTACCCAGCAGGTTGAATGCCTGCGAGACCGGCGTTTGCACCGTTGAAGACAAAATGGTGGAAAAATTATTCAAGCCAAAACTGAAAGTCGCTCCGCGGTTTTGATTGAAAATAAAATCAAAACCGGCTTCTTTCAGGACATTTCGGCTAAATTCAACAATCTGCACATCGATCTGCACCATGCCACTGGTGGCGACGGTCGAAGTGTCCAGAAATTTTTCTTTTCCTACCGCTTGTGTCCCGGCCGCCACAGTATTTGCGTGTGATAACAATGAAGGCGATTGCCCACGCAAGCTGGCGCTATCGGAATTAATTTGCAGCTCGGCGCCTTCTTCCGGCAGCAGGCCTTGTAATGCACTCTGGACCGAAACTTGCCAGACTTTGGTCGGCCCATTACGTTGCCAGGCGGTGACACTAGTACTACCCGGCTTTTTACCCACCAGCATAATGCTGCCCGGACGTTTGTTGGAACCTTTGATAATCAAGATATCGGCCACTTCCGGGTCGGCCACTGCGATCCGCTCCAGATCGGCCGGCGTCTTCAGTTGTAATTGTTCGCGCACCCTCACCGTCAGATTCATTTCTTCCGCTAATGCAGGAAATGAAGTCAATCCGGCCACCAGCACCAAGACCTTAAATATTTTCATTTGTCAGCCGTCCGCTCAGATTATCGATAGTTGGTTGAAGGTTTAGAAACTGACGTTTTCCCGCTGCGTTCCTTTAATGACCTCTAATGTGTTCGACGATCTGCTTTGTGTCTTGGCTGCGGAGCTGCTTACCGCAGTGTACGGGCGGGTGGCGCTACCGCTCCCGGCCCAGCTTGAAAGATCAACCCCTGCATAGGCTTGGTTATCACCCGTCTTCAGCTCTTCCTTATCCGACGGCGATAATCCACTGCGCTCGCGCAAGACATTTTTTGGTTCAGGAAAGAGACTCATATCCGCGACCCCGGTGTCATCGGGATGACGCAGTACCAGCGTCAGTCTGCCGTTTTGTGATGCCAGCAAGAGTTGATTGACTTGATCTATAGGTGTTGCAAGCACTGCTGTTCTTGCTTGCGACTGTTGTGCGGTCTGGTTATTGGCCAGTGCATTCGGACTGGCCTGTGCTTCACCCATGGTTGCCCCGCCGTATGTCAAGACACGTCGACGTGATGCCAGCAAGCGGGATTGCCCGATATCGACGTCATTGCCTTTTTTGAGGGTGAAGAACACATCGACATAATCGCCGGCGGCAATCCGATTGCCGACACCGACCACCTCATCAACCGATATCGCGACGGCGCGCTCACCTTCCGCCAGCTTCAAAGCCAGCCCTTTCACCAATTGCTCTTCCGTGACCAGGGTATCCGCCGCTATTTCTACTGCAGGAATCTTGCCAATCACATCCCCTGCATTCGCGTATGTGCCATTGGCGGTCATCGGCAAGGTGACCAGCTTGACGCTGTCGGCCGTGATTTGTTTGCCTTTTTCCAGCTTCTTCGCAGCGGCTACAACTGCGTACTCGGCTGTCTTGGGCATGTTCGCTGTCTTTACTTCTACGGGAGGCGGCGGCGGCCTATGTCCCATCCACCATGCAAGCGCGGCCAAAGTCACTGCCAGCAAGACAAGAATTACAGCGATGATCTTCGTGAGCTTATTCATGAGCGCTTGTTTCTTTATGGTGGTTTATTAATCGATCTGGATAATTGCTTTACTTTCCAATTTGCTTGGCACCGCTACACGCATCAATGGGCCAAACAACAGTGGCACTAAAGGATTTAGTGAATAACCCGCATATGTGACGGTCACGGTATAGCAACGGACACCTGTATTATTGTTGGCAGAGCTACTGTAAGGACAGGTCGAGATTCCTTTAGTCACGGTTAAGCGAGGTGCCAGCCAGTGCGCTGCGCTACCGGTTCCAATTGCTGCATTCTCGGCGTTCTGTCCCCTAACCTCATCTGTGCCAAAACGCAATGCGGCACGTGCTCCCTCTGCAGCGGCGAGCGTAATTGACTGCTGCGCCAAAAAAATCATTCCATAGGTAATGATTGCGTAAAAAATCAGAAAGAATAATGGGAAGACGAGAGCGAATTCGATCGCTGCCGCACCATTCTCATTTTTAGAAAAAGGCATTTTTTTGTTCATTGCCCCCTCCACATCATCAGCAGATAAAAAATCACTCCAATTGCCAGATATGCTGCATACGGAATGCCTTTGCGTCCCTGGCGAGCGTTCAACACGCGCTGATACATACTGCTGCCACCGACTTGCTGCATCAAACGATGCAGCCCAGACGGCATCATCGCCAACCACATCTGCGCGCTATAAAACATAAGTGCATGCAAGCCTGCGACAAGACTTCCTATAAAGCACGCCACAAACAAAGCCTTCAATCCCAATAGCGCACCTACGATTGCTAAAAACTTGACGTCTCCTGCGCCCATTACGCGCAATGCATACAAGGGAACAAACACTATCAATGCTATGACAACAGCCAGCAGCGATTGAGTTACACCTAACCCCGCGTATCCACTACCTGTTGCTATCATGTAGCCGGTGTGTACCAGCAGCGCCAGTAAAAGCAGACTGTTGGGTACACGCCGGAACAGGACGTCATAAGCGATGATGGCAATGCACAGAAGAATCAGGAAAGCGATCATCGGCAACGACTACGCCAAAGCTTTAAGAACCTACAGCGGTAGCAAGTGCGTTGGATATATTGGTAAAAAGTGTCTGTAGATTGCCACCTATCAATCCCACTGAAACCGCAATAACCACCGATATAAGTCCCACAATCAGCCCATACTCAATCGCGGTTGCACCTTCTTCGTCTTTCATAAAACGGATAATTTGGTTTTTCATTTCTCACTCCTGTTTCACATCAAGGTAGATTTCATTTCGTTTTAAACGACGCGCTCACCAGAGCCATCGTTCGGCTTTGCCGCAATGTCTTTTGTTCGTTTTCGATGTCAGACTCCTTTCTCCAACACAGCCCTTGCTGTCAATAAGAAACGCTTTGCTCCCCATATGGCCATCTTTTCCTGACACGATGGCCTTGTCTTATCCTGTCCTAATCCAGTTGGTACGAATATCCGAGGTTTAATCTCGGCGCACGCTTGCTGGCATTGATCGGTATCTCGCCTACCGGTTGCGCGATCGATAAATCGAGCGAGTAATGGCGCAAATCCGTAAAGCGCACGCCGGTACCCACCGAGGCAATCTCGCTATGAGCAAGGCGGCCTGCGTTCACATAGACCTTGGCGGCATCTGCCATCACATACGGCTGGATCCGTTTCACATAGCTGCCGTCATATGGAAATGCCCGATTGAATTCCAGTGACGCACCCCAGCCTTTGTCGCCGGCAATTTCGCCGACCGGATAAGCGAGGCCGTATAGCTTGGCGCCGAAGCTGACTTGTTCGGACAATGGCAGGATATTGCTGCTGTACTGCCCCATGCCGCTGACCGTAATGCCGTAACCGTTGGCGAATTGATTGCTGCGGGTGAAGCTGCCCTTGATGCGCAGGAAATCGAGATCGATATTGCCGTTGACCTGGCGCGCACCCATGCTGTCGAAGCCCTGGTAAACACCCAGCGACCATTGCGTGCTGCTGCGATCAGATACTTCGGTTGAGGTAAGTTCCAGGCTCAGTGCCCGGATGTCGGAACTGAATTCGATACTCGGTGCCGGCGCAGGAACGTCCAGCGTATACCGTGAAGAGTTCTTGACTGCATAGATACCACCGGACAGCGTCAGGCTGCGCGTTGGCTTCAGTATCAGCGGATAACTGAGGTTGGCGCTGACACGTTGTGTCTTGGTTTGATAACGTGATTGCAGCTGTTGCGCAGTGAGTGCCTGGTTTTCCGGTTCACCCTTGTAGTCGGACAGGGTTACTTGCAACAGCATTCCCTGCCAACGTATCGGCTGGATGTAATTCAAACCAACATATTCTTCACGCGAAGGGCCACGTGGTGCGATGGTGCTCAGGGTCACTTGCTCGCCTAGCGGGGTCAAACCGTTTTCGGTCACGCTGAAGATGCCGCGTAAGGACGAGGTCGCGGTATCCACTGCGAATGAAGTCGTGACTGGTTTACGACTGACTTCAAGCGTCATTTCCGAAGCTCCATCGGTATTTTCCGGTGGGCGCACGGTTGCCTTGATACGCATGCCCGGCTGCAGGCTTAGGACACTGGTGATGCGGTCAAAGGTGTCACGGCTAAGAGGGCGATCCGCCTTGAGCTGCTCAGCGATATTCCTGAGGCGCTCTTCCGAAGCACCGGGATTGCCTTCTATCTTGACGGTACTGACATAACCTTCGACAACATTGATTTCAACAATATTGTCTTTAAAGCTTTGCGCCGGCACGAAGGCGAATGAAAGCGGATAACCTTTGGCCTGGTAAATCTGGGTGACCTTGTTTGCGGCTTGCAGTAATTCTGCAACCGTCACTTCGCGATTCGTCAGCGGGGAAAATTCGGCGGCGACCAGTTCAAAAGGAATGCTTTCTACGCCGGCGATTTTGAAGCGGGAAGGGACAATGCGACTTGCCAGCAAACGTTGCATCGCCGGATCCAGCGCTTGCGGCTGGATATCAACGGTGACGGTTGGCGCCGGGCTTGGTTCGAGCTTGGGCAGGTTATCGAGAGGATTACCCTGGCCAGCACTGCGCGCATCTGCTGCACTGGCATGCGGCATCAAGGCCAATTGACCCAGCGCACTTGTCAGGCAGACCGCGACCAATCTCTCGATGAATCTTTGCATACAGTCCCTTTGTCAGCATGCGGTGATACATGCGTCCTTCCAGTACTACACATCCCGATATCACTACGTCTTAACCAAAGGCCTTGATTCAGCTTAGTTGCCAAATGACAAGAGTCAAATTCAATGTTTACAACTGTTTATTCTTGTAAGCGCTTACTGACGGCCTGACACTTTGAGCAAGCACTACACACGCAAATACGCTTACAAAATTTGCAATTGTTAACAAATTGAAGTTGCTTTAAAGAATGAGCGTGTCCGGCTACTCTGAACATCCCATAAATGCGGTATTTTTGGAAAAAAGCGACAAAAAATATTTCTACGAATCAATACTTTAAGGAAAACTTCTCATAACTTGCACAAACATTATTCACGCTCGTCAACACCGCATGGGCAGCTTAGCCGTGTAAGCATAAGAATCCTCCACGTTAAGTATTCAGCTACTTCAGCATTCTCCGTAGTTCTGTTTCTGACGACAGACTTCTGTCACCCCAAGTACCGCCTTTGCTCTTACCTACCCCATTCGTGCAAAATCCTGATCACAAGGATCAGGATTTGCAGAGGTGAGAACGAGGAGTCTTATTTTTTACCGAGCAAGCCACCCAGGAGCGAGGCCACTGTATTGGTTACTGGAGCCAATACATTGGTGGTACCTGTTGCACCTGTCGCACCACCCACAGTGCCACCAACCAGTGGTCCAACGATTGGGTTGACGATGTTGGTCACTGGCGATAACAAGCCACCGGCACCGGCACCACCAGCCACGCCACCAAGCAATGGGTTAACAATGTTGGTCACTGGTGCCAGCAAGCCACCTGTACCCGTTCCGCCGGTCACACCGCCCAGCAATGGATTGACGATATTGGTAACAGGAGCCAACAAGCCGCCTGTACCCGTACCACCAGTCACACCACCCAACAATGGATTGACGATATTGGTAACGGGGGCAAGCAAACCACCTGCGCCGGCGCCACCACCCACACCACCGAGCAACGGATTAACAATGTTGGTCACTGGTGCCAGCAAGCCGCCTGCACCCGTACCGCCAGTCACGCCGCCCAACAATGGATTCACAATGTTCAGCACTGGCGAGAGGATGTTGCCTGTTCCTGTACCGCCACCAATACCGCCAAGCAGTGGATTCACCAGGGTTGTGATTGGAGCCAGCAAGTTACCTACATCAGCGCCACCACCAATACCGCCCAGGCTGCCTCCCAGCAGAGGGTCAACGATGGTAACGACAGGTGCCAGCAAGTTACCGCCACCCAGACCGCCGCCGATGCCACCAAGGCCACCACCGAGGATAGGATTGACGATGTTAATCACTGGCGACAGGAGGTTGACTGTGCCACCTTCACCGCCTACACCACCCAGCAGGCTACCGAGGGAGAACGAACCCGAAGCGCCGTCCTTGCCATGCAACAGAATGCCGGCGATCGAAACTGTATTACCCGTCGTGATCACAGGATTGCCCAACTTGTCGACCACTGGCAGGCCGCTGGTTTTTACTGTGCCACCGACTTTGCTCACGGTGCCACCGAGCGTCACCAGCAGGTTGCTGATTGGCTGACCGAGGCCAGTGGTTTTGCCCAGCGACTGGGTCAGTGTTGTAACCTGGCTGGTCAATGGAACGATCGTGTGGCTCAGGGTTTTCGTGACTTGTTCCACTGGTCCGGTGGTCAGGACTTGGGTCAAAGGAGTCGAGACATTCGAAACGGTTTCGCCGACTTTGGTGACCAGGCCACCGACTGGAGCGGTGACAGGTGCCAACGCAGCCAATTGACCGCTACCGAGATTGCTGACCAATGTGCCGGCACTTTGTACTGTTACGCCGGTTTGTTTGACGACGTCACCGGTGCTGCCGACAGTAACACCGACCGGGTTATCAATCACACCCATTTGGCCCAGGCCTTTGCTGATGCCATTGCCCAATGTGGAAACGATGCCACCACCTTCGACTACGACATTACCCAAATCGGTTTGTGTTTGTTTAGGTACGATAGGCAGATTCAAATTACCGACGGCGTTACCGGCGTCAGATACTGCATTACCGGTGGATGTGACGATGTTGCCGGCACCATTTGCGATTTGTCCGGTTGGTGTTGCGGTTGGTGTTGCTTTAGCTGTGACTCCTCCACCAAGGCTGGCACCGGAAGAACCGCTGCCGGTTGAAGAGCAGCCCGACATCAAAAGAACTGCGGACAAGACTGCAAGGCTTGTAATGCTTTTGTTCAGTTTCAGATTCGTGTTCATGTTCGTTCTCCCTCGTTGTAATTCAAAATTAAATTGAAGAGCCCCCGTACTTTCCAAGTGGCAAATTGCATGCCAATCGAAAACCAGGTTTTTGCTGCTCTTGATTAATTTTTTGGTTTTGAAAAAACCATTTAAAAATCAATTACTTGGAAGGAAAATTATTAATAAGACATTGTCATTTTTATCATTAAAAATTACTTGCTCCGTGTTACTTGTAACGTAACGTTCGAAACAAAATGTTCTTGATCTCGAGGTTTATCGGCTATGAATTGCGCCAGTCACAGCAAATCAAGGGCCAATGTTTTCTTTTTGCAGGGCCGCACACAAGATGGCTGTACACACATGCAAACGCAGCGCAGGCGGCATGTATGAGAAGAATTTCGGGAGAGGGGAAGCCGAAGCTGAGGTGTCGCTTCGGCCAGTAACACAAGGGGTATGACGCAGCCTTACTTAGATTTTCATTTCCAGGTAAGTGTAGATGTAGTTCGAGCCGCCATTCACGTCACCCAGCAAGCGGGAGGATCCGAAAATCCCCGAGCGATGTGAGACACCAAGGCCGATGTACGATTCCTTCAAACGCTGCGAACCGATCAAATCACCCAGGCTAACGTCAATGGTCGGATCAAGGTAGTTCAGCAAACGCGAGGTAGGCCGGTCACGTGCCGCCTGGCTGCTGACTTCTGTATATGGCACACGATTGGCAAAGGAAACACCAAGCCCCCAGCCAAGCCGGGTCTTGACCTTATGATTCCATGGCAAGCCATAGTAATAAGCCTTCATGAACAAATCAGCCTGAACGCCATTCGCCTGCAGGTTACGGTCATTGTGATACACCAGTCCGGCATAACCGACAAAATCGAGCGGCCAGCCATTCAGTTTCTCAATGAAGGGCTTACCGATATGTACACCGGTGATACTGGTCGGATTTACTTTATCCAGGTCAGCGCATTTAAAAGTCAGGATACGTGCCAGGTGACAGCCGTCATCCGCCGCACGACCATACAGGACACGCACATAGGTCGGGGTCTTTTCATCCGCCCACATTTTCTTGTAACTGCCGAAGTCATAGGCGGCACCGACAAAGAAAGACGGCTGCAAGCCGCGGCGTACGATCGGACTGTCTTGTACCTTGCCATCGAATGAAGTGACAGAAGCACCGGCCAGCAAGCGCCAGCGTTCGGTTAAATCATAAGTGCCGTACAGATTCAGGGACACATTGGTACCCGAACCCGGCGCATAAGCCGGACGCCCGGCGATGGCCTCATTCGCGCGCACGCCATAGTAATAATTATTGAGCTTGGCATCACGCATCGAAATATTCAGGCTGGGGCGCAAGGACAAACGCCCGGAGCGCCAGTCATACGCATACTCCAGCGCCAGCTCGGTACCGTTCGAAGTGTTACTCACGTCATGCAGGATAGATGCATACAAGGTGCCCCAGGGCTGCTCATAGCGATACGTGAATCCGAGATCCACGCCGGTACTGCGCACTTCCATGCCATCCAGCGAAGAGACCTTCCCTGCTTCGGGAAAACCTTCCAGGCGGCGTTTGAAATACACATCAAAGCGCTGCTCGGTACTCGGCACGAACTTGATGCCGATACGATTTGCCTGCATCGAAATGTGTTCGCCCTCGTATAAATACAGCGGTAGCAAATCCTGCCTGGTGCCGCCACCGACATAAGGCGAACTTTCAAAGCGCGTCACAAAACCAAGTCCGGCACCTCCCGGTTCGGTAATCAAATCGCTGAACGGGCTGGCGGCAGTCTGTGCCTGCACAGTCCACGCTGCGGATAGTCCAAGCACGGAGAGCGCTATGTTGCGCAAGGTTTTACTGCGGTGCGGGGAAAATAACAGCATTAATATTTCTCACTTCTATAGTTATACACATCCCGCTAAGGACATGCCGCGATAGCGAAGGCATTTTGACTAAATCTGTGTACCGCGCATTCTTGCCGAACGCAAGGTCAGCCACGATATAAACAAGGCCAGCAATGCACATGCCGCGATACCTGCCACCATGGGCCGTGCAGTACCGTCGACAAAGAGACCGGTAATCGCCATGACAGCTGCACCCGTCACAAATTGCAAAGTCCCCATCAAGGCGGAAGCGGTACCGGCAATCGTGCCGTGCTCCTCCAATGCAAGCACGGTCGTAGTCGGTATCACCAGGCCGAGGAAGCCAAAACCGACAAATAACATGACCAGCATGACGTCCAGACGTTCAATCCCGATCAGATTAATCGCCAGCAAAGCAGTCATTACCAGTGCATAAGCCGTCACCGCCACCTTCACTACCGGCACCAAACCGAAGCGTGCACTGAGGCGACCGGTGAATTGCGAAACGCCGATGAAGGAAGCCGCATTCGCAGCAAACGCGATACTGTATTGTCGAGGTGTGAGGCCGTAATGATCGATCAGGATAAAAGACGAATTTGCCAGGTAGGCAAAGAAGCTGGAGATGCCAAACGCACCTATGAATACCAGGCCCAGGAAGTGCGGCTCGCGCAACAGTAAGCTATAAGCATTGATCGCACTGCGCACACTGCTATCCACGCGCTGTTCACGCGGACGCGTCTCCGCCTGGCTGGTCGCCAGCAATATCAGCGCCAGCACCGCCGCTACCGTTACCGCCCAGAACACACTGCGCCAGCCCCACAGCTCAATCAGCAAACTACCGGACAGTGGCGCCAGTATCGGCGAGACGCTAAAGACCAGCATCAACAAAGACATCAGGCGTGCCGCATCATTACCGGTGTGCAGGTCGCGCACCACAGCACGCGGGATCACCATGCCGGCACTCGCACCCAGGCCCTGCAGGAAGCGCAACACAATCAGGGTTTCAATATCCGGCGCCATCGCACAACCTACGCTGCACACGGCAAACAAGGCCAGGCCGAAGTACAGCGGCGGCTTGCGCCCCACCATATCCGAGATCGGACCATAAATAATCTGGCCGATGCCCAGTGAAATGAAGAAGGCCATCAGGCTGGCCTGCACTGCACTCATGGACACGTCCAGCGTCTGGCCAATCGAAGGCAAAGCCGGCAAATACATATCGATGGCGAACGGGCCAATGGCGGACAATAAGCCGAGCACCAACGCATTTTTTAAGAAAGGCGTATTCATTGTTTAATCTACTCAGGAAAAGAGGACTTACAAACCCCGGAGCAAAGCCAGGGTCAATTGAAGTGCTGCTTGGGGAGAGTGGGAGGAAAAATTTACTCTGACGCAACAAGCATGCCGCAAGGAAAAACGGAAGCCTAGCGCTACCGTCGAAATCTGCGTGGAACCAAGGCAGATAATATCGCATACCCACCGCAAATTCCACGCAAAATTCCACGCGTGGGGATGTTTGAGAAACAGCACAGAAAAAATACTACCGGCGCGATCCGGGCTGCCCCGATTGGATTTACAACACCAGGCGCGCCTCCAGCCCGCCGGTCGCACGATTATGCAGGGTCAGGCTCGCGTTCATTGCCAACGTCAATTGTTTGGCAATAGCCAGTCCAAGACCGGTACCCCCGGTATCGCGATTACGGGATGCTTCAACCCGATAGAAAGGCTGGAATACCGTTTCCAAATCTTCTTCCGGTATACCCGGCCCGTTATCCAGGACTAGGATCGTGGTCTTTCCTTCCGGCCCGGCACTAACCGATACTTCAACTTGCGTGGAAAACTTCAACGCGTTGTCGATCAGGTTAATCAGTACTCGACGCAAGGCATTGGGACGGGTAATGATGGGATGACCGACTTTGCCATGCAGGTCCAGCTCTTGCCCGGCATCGGTGTAATCAAAGACCAGGCTTTCGAGCAAGGCGTCTGGATCGATTGCGCGCGGTGGTTCGGAAGTTCCGTGCAGGGTACGCGCATAGGCGACACCTTCCTTGACCAGTACTTCCATTTCTTTCAGGTCGTGATTCAACTTTTCGCGTTGCTCACTGTCGTCCATCATATCGGCCCGCATGCGCATACGCGTGATCGGTGTCTGCAGATCATGTGAAATCGCCGCCAGGATTTGCATGCGCTCGGTCATATACGTGTTGATACGCCCTTGCATTGCATTGAAAGCCTTCGCCGCACGCGCGACTTCCAGCGGACCGTCTTCAGGCAAGCGTGATGCACGCAGATCCGGGCCCAGCGTGTCCGCCGCATCCGCCAGCTGCGCCAGAGGCCGGGTCGCCAAACGCACGCCAACCCAGGTGACAGCTGCAAGCGCTGCCAGTTGCAACAACAACACCAGCGGCAACCAGTCAGATATCGGCAAACCGGCGGGACGCATATCGATCGTCAATGGCATGCCATCGCTCAGTTCGAGCTGCGCCTGCACGCGATCTTTCTGACCCGGTACGACATGCGCAGTTACACGGTAATGACTGCCTATTGCTTCGACAAAAGAAGCGGCAATCATGCTGGAGAGTTTGGTATCCGGCGCGCGCCCTGCCATCCCCGGCTCCAGCGAAAAACTATAGGTGCGCCGCTCCAGCCGAGGCAACCAGGCGGCACGTTCAGCCGCCGGCAGGCGATCGAGCAAGGCAACCGAGCTGGCAACGTCCTGCTGCAGGTAACCCAGCATCAAGCCTGTCGTAGCATCGGTACGTTCGCGCATGATCAGCCAGAAGGAAAGCGCGTGCGCCACCACCAGGCCGATAAACAGGATGAGCATCAGCCGCATAAACAAAGTGCGCGGCCACCACCCTTTGCGCACCACGCTCATCGCGGTTCCTCGTGATTCCCGACTGCGGCGGAAAACACATAGCCTTCACTGCGCAATGTCTTGATATAACGCGGTTCACGTGCATCATCCTGCAAGCGCTGGCGCAAACGGCTAATCAGCAAATCGATGGAACGGTCGAATGGGTCGGCGTCGCGTCCTTGCGTCAGGTTCAGCAATTGATCGCGCGTCAGCACTCTTTGCGGATGATCGAGGAATACGCGCAACAGTCTGTATTCGGCACCACTCAGGGCCACCATGGTGCCTTGCGTATCCAGCAAATGACGCGCCGTGGTATCCAGCTTCCAGTCACCGAACACCAGGAACTGTGCCGGTTCACTCACCTGCAGATTAGCCGGCAGCATGCGGGCACGACGCAAGACCGAACGTATCCGTGCAAACAACTCACGCACCGCAAAAGGTTTGCTCAGGTAATCGTCGGCACCCATTTCAAGACCGATGATGCGATCCGTTTCTTCATTGCGCGCCGTCAGCATGAGCACCGGTATCGTGCGCCATTTGCCTGCACGCAATTCGCGGCACAGCGTCAGGCCGTCTTCACCCGGCAACATCAGGTCAAGCACGATCAAATCGACCGAACCCTGCTCAAGTACGGTACGCATCTGGCGGCCATTGGCAGCCAGCGAGGTACGCATGCCGTTTTTCTCCAGATAGCTGGCCAGCAGCTCGCGGATTTCCCTATCGTCGTCGACGATCAGGATGTGGTCATTATTTTCCATTGCTGCATCTTATCTTATGGCGCTTCAAGCGTGGCTGACTAGATTCCATCAGCGAACAATTCAATGGTTTGGCGATTTCAACACTCAGTCCGCCAAACAGGAAAGCCATGATGGCCAGATAGTGCCTCATGCATCCTCCACCACGGACGCACTGGCACCATCGGCCAGCGTATTTTGCAGCGCATAACTATCCACGCCGTCCAGGCAACCGAGATTGACGCGCCAGGCTTGCGGGTCCTTGCGGGTCTGATGAAACGGATACACGCCGCACACCTTGCAAAAGAAATGTCGCGCGGCGCGCGTATTGAATTGATACAGGGACAAAGCGTCCTCTCCTTCAACAATACGCAAATCGCTGACATTGAAAGCAGGCGACATCAAGGCACCGCGGCGGCGGCACAGGCTGCAATTACAACGTGTTGCGGGCTCCAGTGCGGTACGGACTTCGAATTTAACGGCGCCGCAATGGCAGGAACCGGTGTGGTGCTGGGCATTCATAAAAGCATCTCCTGAGTGGCAATGCCTGCTTTATATCCGAGTTCCAGCCGCCTTTTGTATCTCAATGTATCTGCCGCGGCGGGCGATACAAAACATTGCACTTTAGCCAGTTTCAGACACATGCCAGATACGCCGGAACGTTCAAATACCGTCATACCAACAAGAGGACGGTTCCATGAACAACCTGATCGAAGCACCATTTGCCCTGCTCGCCGGCGTACTCACAATTGCCTCACCGTGTGTACTGCCTATCCTGCCCATCATCCTTGGCACATCCATCAAACGCGCCGGGAAGTTGCGGCCGCTCTTCATCGTCGCCGGTTTTGTCCTTAGCTTCGCGGCCCTGGGTATGTTGCTGGCCAGCGTGTCGCAATCCGTCGCGGTGGCCCACGAAACATTGCGCCTCGCAGGGATAGGCCTGCTTCTGCTGGCCGGCCTCGCGATGCTATGGCGACGCCCGTATGAATGGCTGATTTCGCATTTAAGCGGTCCGCTGGATCGCATAGGTTCCAGCGGTGGCAACGCCGGTTCCGGCAATCTCGGCGGCTTTGTACTTGGCATGTCGCTGGGTGCGATCTGGACACCTTGTGCCGGTCCGGTGCTCGCTTCCATCCTGGTCCTTGTGGCCCAGGCCCAGAACCTCGGCTGGTCTGCTTCTCTGCTGATCCTGTACGCGATCGGTGCCGGCATCCCGATGCTGGCGATCGCTTATGGCGGCCAGTTCATGACTACCCGGGTACGTGCAGTGGCGAAATATGCCGAGCGGCTGCAGAAAATTTTCGGCGTGCTGATCGTGCTGACAGCCATCGCCATTTATTTCCAATACGACGTAGTGATTTACGCGTGGATCTCCGACCTCTTCCCCAACCTGAAAGGATTTTAAAAATGAAATCGATACTGAAAGCCATGCTGCTCACCACCGCCTTATATGCGGCAGGTGCACAGGCAGCCCCCTTCGGCAAACCAACTGCAGCACCTGAATTCACCGGCATTGAAAAGTGGCTGAACTCAGAACCACTGACCATGCAAAAGTTGCGCGGCAAAGTCGTACTGGTCGACTTCTGGACCTATGCCTGCATCAACTGCATACGCACTCTGCCTTACGTAAAAAGCTGGCATGAAAAGTACAAGGACCAGGGCCTGGCCGTGGTCGGTGTGCACACACCTGAATATCCGTTCGAACGCTCAACTGAAAACGTCAGCAAGGCAATCCAGCGCTTTGACATCAAGTATCCGGTCGCACAAGACAATCGCTATGCGACCTGGACTGCATACAGCAACCAGTACTGGCCGGCCGTCTACCTGATCAACAAGAAGGGACAAATCGTCTACACGCATTTCGGTGAAGGCAAGTACCAGGAAACCGAAGCCAGGATCCAGGCCCTGCTGGCAGAACCGAATTGAAATTTGCAGCAAAACGGCCGGATGGCCATCTATTTTTCACTTAAAGGAAACCATCATGAACAATCTCTACAAACAGGTACTGAAGAGCGCACTGATCATTAGCCTGGGTGCTTCCAGCGTGTCGCTGCCGACCCTTTCCTTCGCCCGGGATGGCGCATCCAAACCCACCGTCGTACTCGTGCACGGTGCCTTTGCCGATTCTTCCAGCTGGGATGGCGTGAGCACAAAGTTGATTGCCGACGGCTACAAGGTAATCGGTGCCGCCAATCCCTTGCGTGGAGTGAAAAGCGATGCGACTTATGTCTCAGGCATTGTGAAAAGCATTTCCGGTCCGGTGATCCTGGTCGGGCACTCTTATGGCGGTTCGGTTATCTCCGCCGCGGCGAATGGCAATGACAATGTAAAAGGCCTGGTTTTCGTAGCGGCCTTCGCGCCGGAAGCGGGTGAAAGCGCGATCGGCCTGTCGTCAAAATTCCCCGGCAGTACGCTGGGCACGGCATTGGCAGCGCCAGTCGCCTTGCCTGACGGCGGCAAGGATTTATACATCGACCAGGAAAAATTCCGCCAGCAATTCGCCGCGGATGTGTCGGCAGGCAAAGCAAAGCTGATGGCAGCGGCGCAACGTCCGGTAACAGAAGCCGCGATTACCGAAGCCTCAGGTGAACCTGCATGGAAAAAACTGCCATCGTGGTTTGTCTACGGTAAAGCGGATAAAAATATTCCTGAAGCCGCACTAGCCTTCATGGCCAAACGTGCCAACTCGCAAAAGACCATCGCCATCCCCGGTGCGTCCCACGTCGTGATGACTTCCCATCCGGCCGCAGTCGCCAAGCTGATTGAAACCGCAGCACAAGAATCCACCAACGTGGCGCAGTAAGTCGGCATCCCGGGCGAGGCCCTCTTTGCCCGGGAGCTCTTTGTATCTGCATGTATCAACTTTTTTACAGATACACAGGCATACAAAACCAGCCGCAACAGACACATTGAAGATACACGCGCGCCTTAAAGTTTAGTCATACCAATCAGGGCAAAGCCGGTAAGCGGCCCCTCTTAAATACAAAGGATGTTCAATATGTCTGACGTCAATCTGAAACGTCGCCGCCTGCTGGGTGGTACTGCGCTCGGTATCGCTGCGACCCAAATGCCCTTCATTGGCAGCGCATATGCAAATCCCGCGCAGTCTTCCGCACTCACAAGCATGGAGCCCTTGAAGTATGTCAATGCAGGCGTACTGAACATCGCTTACTACGAAGCCGGCCCGGCACATGGTCCGGTGGTATTGCTGTTGCACGGCTATCCGTATGACATCCATAGCTATATCGATGTCGCCGCGATACTCGCAGCAAAAGGTTGTCGTGTCATCGTGCCGCACCTGCGCGGACATGGTGGCACCACCTTCCTCGACAACAGCACATTGCGTACTGGCCAACAGTCGGCCGTGGCACTGGACATCATCGCCTTGATGGATGCCTTGAAGATCGAACGTGCCCTCATGGCCGGTTACGACTGGGGCGCACGCACCGCCTGCATCATTGCCGCGCTGTGGCCGGAGCGTTGCCTCGGCCTGCTCTCGGTCAACGGTTACCTGATCCAAAACATCGCACGCAATGCGCAGCCTTTACCGGCACAGGCTGAAGTCGGCTGGTGGTACCAGTATTACTTTGCGACCGAGCGTGGCGTTGCTGGATTGACGGCCAACCGCAAGGACATTGCCCGCATTATCTGGAAAACCAATTCCCCGACCTGGCATTTCGACGATGCGACTTTCAATCGCGCCACCGCCTCTTTCGACAATCCGGATTATGTCGCCATCGTGATTCACAACTATCGCTGGCGGCTTTCGCTGGCAGCCGGCGACCCGCAATACGATGCACTGGAAAAACGGCTGGCGGCACAACCAGTCATCGCGATTCCAACCATCACCATGGATGGCGACTCGGATGGCGTAGTACCGGCTACAGACGGCAAGGCGTATGCAAGCAAGTTCAGCGGCCCGCGTACGCATCGCATCATCAAGGGCGCGGGCCACAACTTGCCGCAGGAAGCACCACAGGAATTTTCAGCAGCAGTGATGACACTGCTCGCCAATGCACGTTGATATACACGACTGAATTTACAGCAGCAAACCACTCACTTTAAACAGGAGCACTACCATGACAAGCACAAGCAAAGTACTGTACACCGGCAAAACCCACACCTCCGGCGGCCGCGATGGCACATCACAGAGTTCCGACGGCCGTCTGGATATCAAACTTTCTTCACCTGGCTCCAGCGGTGCCGGCACCAATCCGGAACAACTGTTTGCAGCAGGCTGGTCCGCATGCTTCATCGGCGCAATGGGTCTTGCGGCAGGAAAAATGAAAATCAAACTGCCGGCCGATCTGGCCGTCGATGCTGAAGTCGACTTGTGCAATGCCGATGGCGCTTACTTCCTGCAAGCGCGCCTCAATGTCAGCGTGCCGGGCCTGGAACACGATGTCGTACAAGCGCTGGTCGATGCAGCGCATCAAACCTGCCCGTACTCCAAAGCGACGCGCGGCAATATCGACGTCGTCATCAATCTGGCCTAGATCTTCCCGTAGTGGAGCCGCACACGTGGCTCCACACTCACCGCCATTCCACCGCAAGGAAAGCATCATGTCAGACCAGCCAACTTTCTCATCTATCACCCGTCGCAACTTTCTCGCCACCACGGCCGCCGCCGGTGCTGCCAGCCTGCTGCCGGGCTCAGTATTCGCAGCGAGCGAAAACAGCACCATCCGTCCGTTTCGCATTCATGTCCCGCAAGAAGCCATTACTGATTTGCACCGACGCCTGGCCGGCACACGCTGGCCTGCGCGCGAAACCGTCAGCGACCAGTCACAAGGTGTGCCCCTGAATAAAATCCAGCCATTGGTACGTTACTGGCAAAAAGAATACGACTGGCGCAAAGTAGAAAAGCGCCTGAATGCATTGCCGCAATTCATTACCAAAATAGACGGACTGGATATCCAGTTTGCGCACATCCGTTCCAAACATGAAAATGCACTGCCGCTGGTCATCACCCATGGCTGGCCCGGTTCCATCATGGAATTGCTGAAGGTCATAGGCCCGCTGACTGACCCGACTGCTTACGGTGGCCGTGCAGAAGATGCTTTCCACCTGGTACTGCCATCCATGCCCGGCTATGGTTTTTCCGGCAAACCGCAAGGCACAGGTTGGGGCCCGGAACGCATCGGCCGCGCCTGGGATGTATTGATGAAACGCCTGGGCTACAAACAATATGTATCGCAAGGTGGCGATTGGGGCTCGGTGGTTGCCGTCGCAATGGCACGTCAGGCACCATCAGGCTTGCTCGGTATCCACGTCAATATGCCGGCAACCGTACCGGCGGATGTCGCCAAAGCACTCAACAATAGTGAAGCCGCGCCAACGGGTCTGTCGACGGTTGAAAAGGCAGCGTTCGAGTCACTGAACCATTTGTATAAAAAGGGCGGCGGCTATGCTGCAATGATGGTGACGCGGCCGCAAACATTGGGTTACGCACTGGAAGACTCACCGGTCGGCCTGGCCGCCTTCTTTTACGACAAATTCAGTGAGTGGACGTATAGCGGCGGCGATGCCGACAAGGCCTTCACCAAGGATGAAATGCTGGATGACATTTCGCTGTACTGGTTCACGAAAACAGCCACTTCGTCCGCGCAACTGTACTGGGAAAACAATAACAATAATTTCAATGCGGTAGAACAGAAAACGGCTGAAATTGCGATCCCGGTTGCCGTCAGCGTATTCCCGGGCGAGATCTATCGCGCACCAAAAAGCTGGACCGAACGTGCGTATCGCAATCTCATTTACTTCAATGAAGTCGACCAAGGCGGCCATTTCGCGTCATGGGAACAACCACAACTCTTCAGTGTTGAATTGCGTGCAGCATTCAAATCATTGCGCTGATTACATGCATTAACCCTGCAATCATCTGCGCGAAGTTTGTCTTATATATAAAAAAGCGATCCGGATATGTAATCTCCGGATCGCTTTTTCGATTCAAAACCCCGTGCTTTTATTGCCGCATGCCAATCGCCAGGCGATTAAATGCACTCATCAAGGCAATCGCAAAACTCAGGTCGGCAATTTCAACATCCGTGAAATGCGCTTTCAAGGGTTCGAAATCCTCATCCGGCGCATGGGTCTTGTCGACATGCGTAAGCGACTCGGTCCACGCCAGCGCTGCAGCTTCACGTTCGGTGAAGAGTGCACTCACGCGCCATCCGGCCAGGCTATCCAGCTTTGCATCCTTCACTCCATCTGCACGTAGTGCTTTCGCATGCATTTCCAGGCAAAAAGCACAGCCATTGATTTGTGACATGCGTAACCACACCAATTCAATCAATTGTTTGCCCAGGCTACTCTTTTCCAGCGCCTTTTTCGTCGCGGCGAAGCCCTGGTAAGCCTCAGGGGAAAGGGTCCAGTAGGATAAACGAAGGGTACTCATGGTCAATCTCCGGTAAATAAGAAGGTATTCAACGCTCACATGCGGCACATGATGCTCATGTGAAATCTGTGTTGCATAGCCAATACTGTAAAAGAACCATGCCCCATGGAACAGGTGCAAGAATTGAAGAAACTAATGGGACATTGCTTAACGGATGTGCAAGGCGGGAAAGATACAGACCCAAACGAGGCCAAGATATGTGAAAGCATAAAAAAATGCGAAGCCCGGAGAGCTTCGCATTTTTATTGATACATTCAGTGCAGGCAGATATTAAAGCGGCAATTCGGCAAATCCCTTCAGCATTCGATCACATTGACCGCAAGGCCGCCACGCGATGTTTCCTTGTACTTCGTCTTCATATCCGCGCCGGTCTCGCGCATGGTTTTAATCACATTATCAAGTGACACAAAATGACGCCCGTCACCGTGCAAGGACATGCGCACTGCATTGATAGCTTTGACCGACCCCATTGCATTACGCTCGATACAGGGCACCTGCACCAGCCCGCCAATGGGATCACAAGTCAGCCCGAGGTTGTGCTCCATACCGATTTCGGCTGCATTTTCAACCTGCTCCGGCGTACCGCCCATCACCTCCGCCAAGCCTCCTGCAGCCATCGAGCATGCCACGCCGACTTCTCCCTGGCACCCGACTTCCGCCCCGGAAATCGAAGCATTCTCTTTGTACAGGATGCCGATCGCCGCTGCTGTCAGCAAAAATCGTACGATGCCATCTTCATTCGCTCCCGGCACAAAGCGATGGTAGTAGTGCAGGACCGCCGGGATGATGCCGGCCGCGCCGTTGGTCGGCGCGGTGACGACACGGCCGCCGGTCGCGTTTTCTTCATTCACCGCAAGTGCGAATAAATTGACCCAATCGAGAGTGGTCAGGGGATCGCTCACTCCGCCTTCCGCCTGCGTCAACAGCCTCCGATGCAAGGCAGCTGCGCGACGTCGAACCTGCATAGGCCCGGGCAAGATACCTTCCTGTTCGCAGCCGCGCGCGACACATTGCTGCATCACATGCCAGATTTTTAGCAGGCCACTGCGAATCTCTTCTTCGGAACGCCAAACTTTTTCGTTCTCCATCATCAGTTGGCTGATCGAGATATTGTTGGCTGCACAAAGCCTCAACAGGTCTGCGCCGCTATGGAATGGATAAGGCTGATTAGTGCTGTCTGGCACGAGACGGTCTTCTGCGGCAGCGTTTTCATTGACGACAAAGCCGCCACCGACCGAGTAATACACTTTGCTGGCAAGTTCAGCCTGATTCGCATCGTAGGCAGTGAAACGCATGCCATTGGAGTGATACGGCAATATGCGCCGCCGGTAAAACAGCATGTGTTCCTTCTCGATGAAACCGACTTCCCGCTCCCCCAGCAACTTGATACTGGCGCTACCGCGAATCTTGGCAAGCTTGGCCTCAATCGTGTCAATATCAACCAAATCGGGGGCTTCGCCCAGCAGCCCGAGCAGCACCGCCTTGTCGCTGCCATGACCTTTTCCGGTCGCACCGAGTGAGCCAAACAACTCGGCCTTGATACCGTGCGTAGACTCCAGCAGGCCGTTCTCTTTCAAACCGTTGGCAAAGGTGGCTGCAGCCCGCATTGGCCCCACTGTATGGGAGCTGGAGGGGCCAATGCCTATCTTAAACAGTTCGAATACGCTGATTGCCATGCTGTTTCCTTCCCAGGTGAAGTAATTACGCGGCAACTGCAGCTGTTACGCCGGCATCGATAGTCTTGCTGCCAGCGCCCATCACATCGCGCACCAGTTCGATCCAGAACGACGCCCCGAGTTCGATAGTATCGTCATTGAAATCATAATGGGGATTGTGCAAAGGAATCGTTTCGTCGCGATCGACACCCATCCATATATAAGCACCCGGCTTGCTGTTGAGCATAAAGGAAAAGTCTTCCGATGCCATCGACGGCACACAATCCCAATCGACCTTATCTTTTCCAACCACCGCGCTCGCAGCGCGAATGGCGATATCGGTCTCCTGATGAGAATTAATCGTTGCCGGATAGGCATAACGGTAAGACACCGTTGCGCTGGCACCGTTGGATTGTGCAATGCCGCCGCTAATCTCTGTCAGCAGATCATGAATACGCTGCTGGGTACTCGCAGAAAAGCAACGTACCGTGCCACGGATGACTGCCGTATCGGGCAATACGTTCCAGGCTTCACCACCGTGGATTTGGGTGACACTGACAACCGCAGTCTCTTGCGGCGGCAAGCGACGGCTAACGATGGTTTGTAGAGCCAGGACCAGCTGGCTGGCACAAACCAGCGAGTCGATGCTGCGCTCAGGCATCGCCGCATGGCTGCCGACACCTTGAATCGTGATTTCAAACGTATCAAAAGATGCCATCATCGGCCCGTGATTGATGGCAAAACGCCCCATCTGCACGCCAGGCCAGTTATGCATGCCAAACACCATGTCGCATGGAAAGCGCTCAAACAAGCCATCTTCGATCATGACCCGGCCGCCGCCTGCGGCTTCTTCGGCCGGTTGAAATATGAAGTTAATCGTGCCGGTCCACTCTGTATTCTTGCTGAGTGCTACTGCTGCACCGAGCAACATTGCAGTATGGCCGTCATGGCCACAGGCGTGCATCTTCCCTTCGTGTTGAGACTTATGGGCAAAGTCGTTTTTTTCAGATAAAGGAAGTGCATCCATATCGGCGCGCAGACCGATTTTTGGTCCGTCACCACGCTTCAGTGTTCCTACTACACCGGTACGACCCACACCCTCTTCCACCGCGATACCGTTTTCACGTAAAACCGAGGCAACCAGCTGAGCAGTTGAAACCTCTTCGAAAGCCAGTTCCGGAGAGGCATGAAAAGTGTGCCGCCACTTAATCATGTCTGCGATGAGATTCTTATCCAGAGACATTTTTTTACCTTTTCTTCAATCAGCTAATAGCTATATTCAATGGTGAAAGAACTGCGCGATCACAGTGGCACCGAGGAAGGTTCCTGCATTCGCCGCGAATGAGACCACGACGATGCGCCAGCCGAGACGGCGAAACGCCGGGATATCCTTGGCGATGGAAAGGCCTGCAAAAGTCAGCATTGGTGTGATGAATGCGAGGAAACTAATCTTGCCGGTCAATTCTGCAATCTGCGTCGCCCAGGGACAGATAGGAGCGGTCAGCAGCATGGCGATAAGCGACACCCAACAGACAGCGGGGATTTTCTTACCGAGGAATTTATTCGCCAACACGCCGACCGTCACTGCCGATAAAACAATCAGCATCCCCGGCAACGCTGCAAGCGGATTACTGCCATGGGCGATCCAGTCGCCAATCAAGGTCAAGCCGCCGGACAGTACCCAGGCGAAACAGATACCGACAGGACCAAGTGCACCACCGTGATCGACGACATGCTCAACGGCGCTTTCCTTTTGCGTAACGGATGCTGTCGTGGTGCGACCAAGGATCGGCTCCAGTACGCGATATCCCCACACTGCCAATGGCAGCGAGATGAACAATGTGAAATAGGTACCGATGGTGGTGGTGATCAGATTGCTTGCCGCGGCAAAGGTCATGACTTGCTTGGCCATCTCCGGTGTTTGTTGCGCGGCGATAGCGCCCGACGCGGCTGCCATCATGCTGCCTGAACCTACGCCGGAACCCATAGCCAGGGCAACCGGATGGAAAATATTCAAACTGGCGATGAAACCTGCCAATACTGCGATGAATAGCGCGCCAAATACCGTACCGGTCAGATACTCCGCCAATACCCCACGCCCCTCGGGAGAATCCATACCGTACTTCTCACCGATGATGGCCAGGCTCGGTTCGCGCCCGACGGAAAACGTCGCACCGATAGCCTCGCGCTTGATACCCAGCAGCAAGGCCAGGGGCAAACCAATCAGGATCGTGCCGACAAAATGACCGAATTCCTGAAACACCAAAGCCCAGCCCGATTCCGCGATCTGCGGCAAGGATGTACCAACCAGCAATCCGAGCTTGGCGACAAACAGCAACAGCGCCGGCTGCAGAATTTTCGCCGCATCAAATTGCATCACGGTGTCGATACGCATAGGCGCAGGAAGCAGGTTTTTGGACAATCCCAATATCGCACCAATCAGCAAGGCCCAAATCATTGGCAATAAGACCACCTTGCCGGGCCCGATATTGAAGGTAAAGGAACCGATCAACTCGGCAATGACCAAAATAATGGCCGCGCAAACATACAATTTCACAAAGCGGGGAAGACTGTTGCCGCCTGGCATACCACCTACTTCAATTGCTTTTTCCATCGTCCCGCCTCTTAATTTTTTCTAAAAAAGATTGCATTAGCCCCTCTGAGCAGGCGCTGATTAAGCCGAGATTCTGATCTATAATGAATTGCAATGGATCATCAAATCCATTCTAATTATTAGAATGCGGAAGTAGACGCTATGTACGAAACACTGAATGAAGCACGTCTTGTTTATCTGTTCGAGTCGATCCAGCGGGGCACCATGCGTGCGGCCGCAGATGCACTCAACATAGCGCCGTCGGCAGTAAGCCGGCAAGTCGCCCTCCTCGAAGAAGAACTCGGGATAGCCCTCATTGAACGTCACACAAGAGGCATCAAGCCGACTGAAGCAGGCAAGCTCTTGTCGCAGTATTTTCGTGAACAGCACTCCCACAAAGCAGATGTCCTGGCTGAACTGCAAGAGCTCCGCGGCCTGCGGAAGGGCACTATCCGCATTGTCCTGGGAGAGGGATTTGTGTCCGACATGATGGCCGGGCCATTGGCGAAATTTGGCGCGGACTATAAGGATATTTCAGTCGTGCTCGATGTCGGCGGCACCAACGAGATCATGCGCAGGGTCAGCGAAGATGAGGCCGATATGGGCCTGATTATGAACCCGCCCCCCGACAGCAAGATCGTCTCACGCAAGTACAGTCGGCAGCCTATCTACGCCGTGGTCGGCCCGGATTTCCCGCTATTGAATAAGCCAGGCCCGTTTGAAATCAAGGACTTCCTGCCGTATCCAATGGCGCTCAATCACACGACCTTCGGCCTGCGCCAGATCCTGCAACTGGTCGAACAAACTGAACAAATCCGTCTCAAGCCTAAGCTGACGACCAATTCCTTCTACATTCTGCGGCAGTTTGTTCGCCTGCAAATGGGCGTGACTTTTTTGCCATCCTTCGTCGTTAGCAGCGAACTTGCCTCCGGAGAGTTATTCACTATCCCGGTCAAGCACCCCATCATGGAAAATGCCGAGGCGCATTTGATTACACGCAGCGGCCGCAAGCTATCAAGCGCCGCCAATAAAATGTTGCAATACATGTCGGTGCGATTAACGTCGATGCAATGAGCAGAGAATAAAAAAGCCTGCCAGATTTATATCTGACAGGCTTTTTTATTTACGGAACCAGCTATCGATTAGAACGGAATATCGTCATCCATATCGTTGAAGTTCGATGCTGCTGCAGGCTTCGCTGCCGGGCGTGCATTGCCGCCACCCGAACTTTGACGTGGCGCTGGTGCGCTGCTGCCGTAGTCGTCATCCATACCTGCGCTACCGCCGCCTGCTCCCGGACGACCGCCCAGCATTTGCATGGTGTCGGCGATGATCTCGGTCGTGTAACGTTCAACGCCGTCCTTATCGGTCCATTTACGTGTTTGCAAACGACCTTCAACATACACTGCCGAACCTTTTTTCAGGTATTGGCCGGCGATTTCCGCCAGTTTGCGATAGAAGGTAATGCGATGCCATTCGGTGATTTCTTTTTTGTCACCGCTGTTTTTATCTTTCCAGCTTTCGGTGGTTGCTACGGCAACATTGGTCACGGCTTCGCCATTCGGCATGTAACGTGTTTCAGGATCGCGTCCCAGGTTGCCGACGATGATGACTTTATTAACTGATGCCATTGCTATTTCTCCGATTAAACGACTGCAGCCTGAACCTGGCCACGGCGCGGTAAGTTTTTCATATTGGCCGCAATTATAAGCCACACGACACACAAAGCAGAGCCCAAAACAAAGACGGAAGCACCACCAACATGCTGCGTCAGCCATCCACCCAGCGCCCCACCACAGAACAGGCCCAGGGCCTGCAGCGTGTTATAGACACCCAATGCCGCGCCCTTGCTGCCCGGCGGCGCGATACGCGACACCAGCGATGGTTGGCTGGCTTCGAGGATATTGAAGGCGACAAAGAAAGCCAGCAATAAACCTACCAACCAGGTCCAGTGCACCTGCGTTTGCGACAAGACCAGCCACATACCGACCTGGACCAGTAATAATAAAGCAATCGCGGCGACAAAAACCTGTTTCGATTTGCCGCGCTTTTCACCGATGAAGATAGGCGGCAACATCAGCACAAAAGAAGCGATAACGACCGGCAAGTAAATCTTCCAGTGCTCGGCCAGTGGCAATTGTGCAAACCGGATCAGCGCTGACGGTACCACGACAAACATCGCCATTTGCGTCAAATGCAGTGCAAACACACCAAAATTCAGGCGCATCAGCTCGCCATGCGCCAATATCTCTCGTATTGACACCTGCGCCGGCGGCAGGCTGGGCGCTGCCGGAACGACATATATAACAACAAAAATTGCCAAGACCGACAAAATCCCGGTCAGCGCAAAGATGCCACCCATCCCTATCCACTGGTACAACAAGGGCGAAAGTATCAGCGAACCGGCGAAAGTCAGGCCGATCGAGCCACCCACCATCGCCATCGCCTTGGTTCTATGCTCTTCCCTGGTCGAATCGGCAATAAAAGCCGTCACCGCAGCGGAGATCGCACCGGCCCCCTGTACCGACCGTCCTATGATGACCCAAATAATATTATCGGCCGCGGCGGCAATGAAGGAGCCCAGCGCAAACAAGATCAATCCGATAACAATGATGCGTTTGCGACCATATTTATCGGAAGCAATCCCGAACGGAATTTGCCCGAAAGACTGCGTCAAACCGTAAATCCCCATGGCCAGGCCAACCAGGGTCGCGCTTTCGCCGCCCGGCAGGGTTTTTGCATGAACGGCAAACACCGGCAGGATCAGGAACAAACCCAGCATCCGCAATGCAAAAATCGACGCAAGCGAAGTGCTGGCGCGGATTTCCGTGCGGGTCATGCCGGTACTGAGGTCGTTTGAGGAATCGTAGGACATGTATTACTGGAAATAGGGAATAACTGGTTTTACGGCCAGCTTTAAAACCCGCTATAGTAGCAGGTTGACCCGTTTTAACCCGCTCGCGAACCTCAAAAAGGGGCGCGGACATCGGAAAAGCCTAGCTGAAAGAGTTAATGGACGAGATTCGTATCCGAGGTGCGCGTACGCACAACCTCAAGAACATCAATCTGGATTTGCCACGCAATAAGCTGATCGTGATCACCGGCCTGTCCGGCTCCGGCAAGTCGTCGCTCGCCTTCGATACGCTGTATGCAGAAGGCCAGCGTCGTTACGTCGAATCGCTGTCGGCTTACGCACGCCAGTTTTTACAGCTGATGGAGAAGCCGGACGTCGACCTGATCGAAGGCTTGTCGCCCGCCATCTCGATCGAGCAAAAAGCGACTTCGCATAATCCGCGTTCCACCGTCGGCACCGTCACCGAAATCCATGATTACCTGCGCCTGCTGTATGCCCGCGTAGGTACACCCTATTGCCCCGACCATCCGGAGAATCCGCTGGCTGCGCAATCAGTATCGCAAATGGTCGATGCCGTGCTGGCCATGCCGGAAGATACCAAGCTGATGATCATGGCGCCGGTGGTAGCGAACCGCAAAGGCGAACACGTCGATCTGTTCGAACAGATGCAGGCGCAAGGCTTCGTGCGTTTCCGCGTGCAGAGCGGCACCAATAATGCGCACATCTATGATGTCGACGCTTTGCCGAAACTGAAGAAAGCGGAAAAACACACGATTGACGTCGTGATTGACCGCATCAAGGTAAAAGCCGATATCAAGCAACGCCTCGCAGAAAGCTTTGAAACGGCGCTGCGCCTGGCCGAAGGCCGTGCGCTGGTATTGGAAATGGATAGCGGCGTCGAACATTTGTATTCGAACAAATTCGCCTGCCCGGTTTGCGGCTATTCGCTGCAGGAACTGGAACCGCGCCTGTTCTCTTTCAATAACCCGATGGGCGCTTGCCCGGAATGCGACGGTCTCGGTCATATCGAGTTCTTCGATCCGAAGCGCATTGTCGCCTTCCCTAACCTTTCACTCGCCAGCGGCGCGGTCAAAGGCTGGGACCGACGCAATCAGTTTTACTTCCAGATGCTGTCGAACCTGGCGGAGTACTACGACTTCGACATCGACATGCCATTCGAAAAGCTGCCGGAAGCCGCGCAGCAAGCGGTACTGTTCGGCTCCGGCAAGCAAAACATTCCATTCACCTATGTGAATGAAAAAGGCCGTACCGTCATCCGCGAACACACCTTCGAAGGCGTGGTCAACAATCTGCAACGTCGTTATCGTGAAACCGATTCGATGGCAGTGAAGGAAGAACTGGCCAAGTTCATCAATGAAAAAGAATGCCCAAGCTGCCAGGGTGCGCGCCTGCGCGTCGAGGCACGGAACGTGATGGTCGGCAACGGCAAGCAAAAGCGGGCGATTTTTGAAGTCGCGGCAACACCTTTGCGCCAGACCCTGGAATTCTTTGAAACCCTGGTGCTGACCGGTGCAAAGAAAGAAATCGCCGACCGCATCATCAAGGAAATCGTCTCGCGCCTGAAATTCCTCAACAACGTCGGCCTCGACTATCTGTCGCTGGAACGCAGCGCGGATACCTTGTCCGGCGGCGAGGCACAGCGTATCCGCCTTGCCTCGCAAATCGGTTCCGGCCTGACCGGTGTCATGTATGTATTGGATGAACCATCGATCGGTTTGCATCAGCGCGACAACGACAGGCTGATCGAAACCCTCAAGCATTTGCGCGACATCGGCAATAGCGTGCTGGTGGTTGAGCATGATGAAGATGCGATCCGCTGTGCCGACTATGTGGTCGATATGGGCATAGGTGCAGGCGTACACGGCGGTGAAGTGATTGCCGAAGGGACGTTGAAAGACATCCTGAAAAGCAAGAAGTCACTGACCGCGCAATACCTGAACGGCACACTTGGAATTGCCGTGCCGAAGAAACGCACGCCGCCGAATCCGAAGAAACAATTCGTGATTACCGGCGCCACCGGCAACAACCTGAAAAACGTCACACTGGAATTACCGGTCGGCTTGCTGACTTGCGTGACCGGTGTGTCAGGCTCGGGCAAGTCAACACTGGTCAACGATACGCTGTACCACGCAGCTTCGCGCCACCTGTATGGTTCGCAGGCAGAACCGGCACCGCATGATTCGATCAGCGGCTTCGAGCATTTCGACAAGGTCATCTCGGTCGACCAGGCACCTATCGGCCGCACACCGCGCTCGAATCCGGCTACCTATACCGGCTTGTTCACACCGATACGCGATCTGTTTGCCACGGTACCGACATCGAAGGAACGCGGTTATTCAGCAGGACGCTTCTCCTTCAACGTCAAGGGCGGACGCTGCGAAGCCTGCCAGGGCGATGGCGTGATCAAGGTTGAGATGCACTTCCTGCCGGACGTCTACGTTCCTTGCGACGTTTGCCATGGCAATCGCTACAACCGCGAAACTTTGGAAATCCAGTACAAGGGCAAGAACATCACCGAAGTACTGGGTATGACGGTAGAAGAAGCGCATGTCTTCTTCAAACCGGTTCCTGTCATCGCGCGCAAACTGCAAACCTTGCTGGATGTGGGCCTCGGTTATATCCGCCTCGGCCAAAGTGCAACCACGCTGTCCGGCGGTGAAGCGCAACGCGTCAAACTGTCGCTGGAATTGTCGAAACGCGATACCGGCCGCACCCTGTACATCCTGGATGAGCCGACTACCGGCCTGCACTTCCACGATATCGATTTGTTGCTGAAAGTCATACACAGGCTGCGCGACCAGGGCAATACCGTCGTCATCATTGAACACAATCTGGACGTGATCAAGACAGCCGACTGGCTGGTCGATATGGGCCCTGAAGGCGGCGCCGGCGGTGGTCAGGTAATTGGAGCCGGTACGCCGGAAGACCTGGCGAAGAATCCTGCCAGCTTTACCGGCAAGTATCTGGCTCCACTGCTCAAGCAAAAGAAATCGGCTGCTTAAGGAATGAAGCCGCAACAAAAAAGGGCGAACCGTAGTTCGCCCTTTTTTACGTCCCAACGGTTTAGTTGGGCAAGCCCATCCACAAACCGATAGGCACGAAGATCAAAGCCGCTACGTTACCAAGCAAAACGATAGAGGCCACCTTGTCCGGCTCCTGCTTGTACTGCTCCGCCACCATGAAGCAAAACACGGCAGGTGGCAAGGATGCGAACAGGAACATCTGGCCGCGCTGTTCCGGATTCAGGCTGAAGACATGATCGAGCAACCAAGCAATGATCAAACCGGCGATAGGGCAAACCGCTGCGCCGACCAAGCCGATATGCCAGCTCTTGAGGCTGACGTCCATCATGCGCACACCCAGTGCAAACAGCATCAGCGGGATACAAGCATCGCCCAGCATCTTCATTGCCATGAACAGCGGCGCCGGCAAAGGCACATGCACAATCGCAAAGGCCATACCGATAATCATTGAAATCATCATCGGATTGGCGAGAAATTTCCACGGTGAGACGTGTACACCGTCATGGCCCTTACGACCACTTTCTATGATCTTGATACCGACCGAGAAATAGACCAGGTTGCAAGCCATGAACAAGGCGACGGCGGAACCCAGCGCCGATGCACCGAAAGCCAGCATTGCCAGTGGCAAACCCATATTGCCGCAATTGTTGTACATCATCGGCGGCACGAAGCTGCGTACGTCGTAACCAAACATGCGTGCCACCGGCCATGCGAGCAAACCCGAGCCCAGCGAAATCAATGCACCCGCCAGGATCAGCGTACCGTTATGTGCAAGGTCAAAATCCTTGGCCGCCAATGCGGTAAATACCAACAAGGGACACAATACATCCATGCTGACCCGGTTGACGGCCGTCATATCGGAACGCACAGATTCACCGCGTAGCCGGGCATAACCGTAGCCGAGTGCGATGATGATAAAGACCGGCAGGATAATGCCGAGGATGCGTTCAAATATTTCCATTTTTACCAGCGATCATGAGCGACATGAAAAATGCCGGATTGGATTGCTCCAGCTCCGGCAACATCATGTACAGCATACTGCAAAATCCATTTTGCCTGACTTGCATAATTTTCACGTGTTACGCCAGAGCTCCCACGCTGCAAGGCCTGCTGACCAGACGGTTCGTCTTAGTGCGGTCTTGGCAAATCGTAACGCTCAAGGAAACCGCAGCCATATACCGGCAGGAAAGACGGGATCCGGTAATACAAATCGGCCACCGTCTTCAGGATGCGCTCGCGATAGACATCGTATTTGAAGTCCTTGCCATCGGCATACCAGAAGGTCATGCCGTCAACCTGCATCGTGTGCACGGTTACCGAAGAGAAGTAAGGCTCCAGCTCGGCCGGATTGATGGCGCGGCGATCAAAGATACGGATGGTCTTGCCCGCGTAATTTTTGAAATCGACCAGCAAATCGTCCTGGCGCGCGTGGAACTTGCCCTGGCCGAAAGTCGGCAGGTATTCATCGGCGTGATACGACAGCAATGCTGCAGGCGTATAAGCACGCGCCATGATGCTGGCGCCCGCAGGCAAATCCTTGCGCAGATTGGCTACGATGGTCTTTGCTTCCTTGTGGAAGATGATGTCGTCATGCAGCGCATAGTCTTTCCACATCGAGGTTGGCAGCAGGATGAGGGCGGCCAAGAACAGGAAGTGCGGTACGGCGAACCAAACCGTCCATTTGGTGTATTTGCGCAAGTCTTCGGCGCTGCTGCTGGTACCAATAAACAGGAACAGGAAAGGCATGAAGCCCAGCACCCAGTGCAAGCCTATGGTCTTTTCCATCGACAGCAAGAGGAACAGGCCAAACGGCACCAGGAACAGGACCACGATCGCACCACGCTGCGCCATCATGCCGCCGGAACGCAGCAATTTGAAGAAGACCCATGGCGTGATCAGGTAAATCATCATCAACACGTATTCGCCGACCGTGTATAGCGACAACTCAGTGTTTTCATTACGGTTAATCATATTGAACATCACGTTCGACCAGCAGTGATGCGCATTGAATGCGACGGTAATGGCGAACAGCGGTGCCGAGCACAAAGCGATGACGATCAGGTTCAGCCAGCCGCGACGCGAGCGGCACAGATAAACGAAATAAGCGATTGCCAGCAAACCGGCAAAGTATTTCGACAGCAGCGCACAACCGAGGAAAATGCCGGCACCGACGTACCACAGCGTCTTCTCCGACATGGTGCCGCGTATGAAGCAGTAACCCGACAGGAAGATAAAGAAAATCAGCGGAGTATCGGTGGTGACCAGGTTCAGCAATAGCGAAAACGGCAAGACCAGGAACAGCGTACCCAGCCAGTAGGCGACGCCTTCCTGGAACGGCGAAATACGACGCAAAAGATCAACCAGGCCAAGGGCGATCATGCTCCATAGCAGGACTGTGAAGAAGCGCAGCGACAAGGGATGGCTGGAAACGCTGTTGAGGACAAACAGTAACCAACCGACCATAGGCGGATGGTCCGAGTAACCCCAATCCGGGAACACGCCCCATTGATAGAAGAAAGCCTCATCGCCGGTCATCGGGAAATAGGCTGCCAGCCACAGCTTGATCAGCAGCGTAATGGCAAACGTCCACTTGAAAACCTGTCGCGCGCGTACCGGATCTGCGCCAGCGTACAGCGAACGCGTTGAATTCAAATTCATTACTCTTCCTTAATTCTTAACTCTTTACCGACAGGACAATGACACCTGTAATGATCAAGGCCACACCCAGCACCTTATAAATACTGACAGACTCACCCAATATAAAAATCCCGGCCACCGTGGTCAGCACCACGCCCAGCGAGATCAATGGGTAAGCCATACTGACTTCCAGCTTGCCCAGCACCAGCAACCACAATCCGGCACTCGCACCGAAACAAAACATGCCGCCCCAGATCAGCGGACTACTCAAGGCCAGCCAAAAAACCGAACGCATATCGCCGGCCAGCGCCTGCTGAATTGCAGGTGTCGACATACCCATCTTCAGCAGGACCTGCGCCATTGCCGTCAGGCACACGCAAAAAAATGCCAGTCCCAGCGCCGCGATCTGACTCATGCCAGCCCCGGCAAAGATGCGGCCAGCGCGATGCCGCCTATGACTATCGCCACCACCCAACTGGTGCGGTCAGTGATCGCGAACAACAGTGGATCATCATGGATTTCCATACGTGAAATTTTCAGCCATAAACGCATGATCCAGAATAGTACAACCGGCAATATCAGCCACAACCATTCTGCATGCGGATACATCTCGCCACCGACCTGGCTGTCTATATATAAGGCCAGCAACATCACCGCGACAAAGCCGCTGGCAATGCCCATCGAGATCAGGTAAGACAAATCGCTGGTACGGTAACCACGACCTGCCAGTGAAACATTGCCGTCGCCACTCATGAATTCCAGTTCGGCACAGCGCTTGACCAACGCCAGGCTGAGGAACATAAACAGCGACACCGCCAGCAACCAGTTGGAAATCAACACATCACTGACGACGCCACCAGCCAGGATCCGGTGCGTGTATAGCGAAGCCAGCACCAGTACATCGATAATCGCAAGCTGCTTCAGGCGCGCCGAATACAGCAAAGTGACGACGATGTACAAGAGCATCAGACCCAGGTAAGCCGGATCAATCGCCGCCGCCAGCCACAAGGACAGTGGCAGCAGGATCGCGATCAATGCGATACCGAAAGGAATGGTCAGGGTCGCGGCGGCAAAAGGACGCGCCTGCTTGCGTGGATGCGCGCGATCCGATGCAAGGTCGAACAAATCATTCACGATATAAGTTGCCGACGCACACATGCCAAAGGCAACAAAAGCCAGCAAGGTCGACAGCCAGCGCTCACCACTCAGTTCATGTGCCGCCAGCAAAGGGACAAACAGTAATGCGTTCTTCGCCCATTGATGCAGGCGCAAGGCCTTGAGTACCAGGCGCAATTTAAACGGACGTGGCGGGATGATGAGTACCGGTGCTTTCAATTTCTGCGCTTGCGCGGTGATGCCGGCCGACGCATTCACGACGATAATCTCGGTCGCCTGCGACCACACGGCCAAATCAGCTGAGCTATTGCCGGCGTAGGCAAAACCACTGCCGCCGCTATCTTGTTCGATAACCCGCAACTTGGCCGCGGACTTCAGGTTGGTCGCTTCATCGCTGCCCATCACCGCAGAAAAAATGCCCAGGTGATCTGCCACCGCCTGCACCAAATAACGATCGGAAGCGCTGGCCAATACGAGGCGGCGTCCGGCCGCATGCTGCTCGCGCAGATAAGCCAGCAAGTCGGCGTTATAAGGCAATAAGGCAACATCCAGTGTGATGCGTTTGGCGATTTGCGCCTTCAGGTAACCGCGCCCTTGCAACAACCAGAACACGCAGAGGAAGAGATAAAGGGGATTGCGCTTGATCAGCAGCAGCACCGATTCAAACAAGAGATCGGTATAAGTCAGCGTACCGTCCAGATCCACGTACAGCGGGAACATGGAAGCAGACCGGGCAGGATACGGAGCGGCGGAATCGTGCGCAACAGCGGGCGATTCAAGGGACGCATCAGGAAAACTGCTCGGGGAAATGCTCAAATCACCACCTGGGGACAAGAAAAGTACTGCATCTAGGGGAACATCGCCGGCGACCAAGCACCGCGGCCGGACTTCCGGCACCACCGCCCTGCCCGCCGCAGGCCATCAGGGCTTTGCTCATTGCGGGTTGGCAATTTTCCGTCTTCGCATGGATACCGTCAACCACAAACGCCACGCGTCAGGATTTCAACAGACGCGTTTCGGCCCGCGCAAGTTCCTCGGGACCGCCGCGCAGGACGACAGTATCGCCTGCCATGAGTATCATATCCGGCGTTACCGTCAGCCTTTCCTTGCCACGTCGCACGGCAGTGACTTCGACCCCAAACTCTTTGAGATCCGATTCTTCCAGCGTTTTACCAACAGCTTTACAGGTTTCTCCCAAAGCGACCGAGTGCAGGCGCACCTGCGTGTTGTCAGCGATATCCGAGACGTCGCTGCTGCCGTGAAAGAAGCCGCGCAAAGTCGCATAACGCTCACTGCGTGCCGCTTGCACCCGGTGCACCACGCGTCGCAAAGGCACGCCCAGCGTCAACATCGCGTGCGAAGCCAGCATCAAGCTGCCCTCCATCGCTTCCGGCACCACCTCTGACGCACCGGCCGCGCGCAATTTATCCAGGTCAGTATCGTCATGGCTACGCACAATTACCGGCAAATTGGGTGCCAGATCATGCATATGATGCAAAACCTTCATGGCTGAAGGCGTACTCGCATATGTAATGACGAGCGCCGCCGCACGATTAATACCAACTGCCACCAGGCTCTCACGCCGACCGGCATCGCCATATGACACAGAGGCCCCCGCTGCCTGCGCCTCACTCACGCGATCCGGGTCCATATCCAGAGCCTGATAGGTAATCCCTTCGGCCTCCAGCAATTTGGCCAGGCTTTGTCCGCTACGGCCGAAGCCGGCAATGATCACGTGTTGTTGCGTCGCCATCGTACGCGTTGCGATCTGGGTCAAGGCCAGCGATTGCACCATCCATTCATTTGCCGACAATTTCATCACGATGGCATCGGATTTGGCGATGATCAGGGGCGCCGCCAGCATGGACAGCACCATAGACGCCAGTATCAGTTGCAAAATCAACGGCTCGACCAGATTGAGGCCACCCACCTGGTTCAGCAGGACAAAACCGAATTCACCGGCTTGCGCCAAGGCCAGCCCGGTACGCAAAGCCACACCAACCGGCGCACCAAAACACCTTGCCAGAAAAGCAATCAAACCGAATTTCAGCAAAACCACGCCGCTCAGGAGCAACAGGACCAGCCACCAGTGCTCGACCACCAGCCGTACATTCAATAACATGCCGACCGTAATAAAGAACAAGCCGAGCAGGACGTCGCGGAAGGATTTAATGTCCTCTTCCACCTGATGTTTGTATTCGGTCTCGGAAATCAGCATGCCGGCGACAAACGCCCCCAAAGCCAGCGACAGACCAGCCATTTCAGTAATCCAGGCAGCACCCAGCGTGATCAGCAACAGGTTCAGCATGAATAATTCCTGCGAGCGGCGCTTCACGACGATGCGGAACCAGCTACGGATTAATTTATGCCCGATGAACAACAAGAGGAACAACACAATCACGGCTTTCAGCGCGGCCCACAACAAGGTCGTACCGAGGTCACCGCGCGGATTGGCCAGCGCCGGGATCAGGATCAGCAAAGGCACTACTGCCAGATCCTGGAATAGCAAAATGCCGATGATCCGGCGTCCATGCTGGCTTTCCAGTTCCAGGCGCTCTGTTAACAGCTTGGAAACAATCGCGGTAGATGACATTGCCAACGCGCCGCCTATAGCCAGCGCCGCCTGCCAGCTGATAGCACTCAGCCGCGCGGAAAAATGCGCGACCAGCCAGCCGAACACCATGGTGGCGCCTATCGTCAGCAGCACCTGGGCCATGCCGAGGCCGAACACGGTACGCCGCATGGCAAGCAATTTGGAGAGGGAGAACTCGAGCCCGATCGAAAACATCAGGAAGACCACGCCAAACTCGCCCAGCGCATGGGTCGTGGCATTGTCTTCAGCCCAGCCCAATGAATAAGGCCCGATCAAAATCCCCACCACCAGGTAACCCAGCATGGGCGGCAAGTGCATCATGCGGAAGGCCACCACGCCCAATACCGCAGCCGCAAGCAAGAGGAGCGTAAGTTCTAATGGGGAAAGCATAGTGAGGAAGCGACTGAAGTAAGGTGCTGGTTTGGTGACAAATCGAAACAGAACTATCAAACCACACTTTTGTTACGTCTGGCAGGTTTTTTGCTTTAGGAATTCGTTTATACTTTCGAGCATGAGTGTATCCCATGCCCCAAACCCGCCGGCAACTTTTGATGCCCAAAGCACTGCGCGCGCCTTGCAATTTGCATGCGACACGCTGCAAATCGAAGCGGACGCCATCCTCGCACTAAAAGAGCGCATCACCAGCAAGACCAGCCAACAGTTCATTCAGGCAGTCACCCTGCTACTGAACTGCAAAGGCCGGGTGGTGGTATCCGGCATCGGCAAATCCGGCCACATCGCACGCAAGATCGCGTCGACGCTGGCCTCGACCGGCACACCGGCCTTTTTCGTGCACGCGGCGGAAGCCTCGCACGGCGACCTCGGCATGATTACCGCCGACGATGTCCTGATCGGGATTTCCTACTCGGGCGAAGCCGGCGAATTGCTCGGAATCGTCCCGACCATCAAACGCATGGGCGCACGCCTGATTACCATTACCGGCAACGATGCTTCCAACCTGGCGGTGCAAGCTGACGTTCATTTGAACGTCCATATCGACAAGGAAGCCTGCCCACTCAACCTGGCACCAACCGCCAGCACTACCGCCACCCTGGCACTCGGCGATGCACTCGCCGTAGCCTTGCTGGATGCACGCGGCTTTGGTGAAGAGGATTTTGCCCGCTCGCATCCGGGCGGTGCCCTGGGTCGCCGCTTGTTGACACATGTACGCGATGTGATGCGCACCGGCGAAGCCATCCCGACTGTCGCCAAAGACGCGACGCTGTACGCGGCGCTGCTGGAAAGCAGCAAGAAAGGCATGGCGATGACTGCGGTAGTCGATGCCGAAGGCCGCGCCATTGGCGTGTTTACCGATGGTGACTTGCGTCGCCTGATCGAAACCCAGCAGGATTTTTCCAAACTCTCGATTGCCGAAGTCATGCATGCCAGTCCGCGCAGTGTTCATCCGGATCAACTGGCGGTCGACGCGGTCGACATGATGGAAACCTATCGCATCAACCAGTTGCTGGTCACCGATAACAGCGGCAAGCTGGTCGGCGCATTGCACATCCACGACCTGACCCGTGCGAAAGTAATTTAATGAGCACGCCCAACGATCCTGTCGCCAGCCAGCGTGCCGCCAAGGTACGGCTGATGATTTTTGATGTCGACGGCGTACTTACCGATGGCAGCCTGCACTTTGGACCGGAAGGCGAAGTCAGCAAGACCTTCAATGTCCTGGACGGACACGGCATCAAACTGCTGCAGCAATCCGGCGTCTCGACCGCCATCATCAGCGCGCGCCAATCCCCTATCGTTTTGCGTCGCGCCAGCGATCTCGGCATACACCATGTGTTCCAGGGCATACACGACAAACGCAGTGCCTTTGAACAGTTGCTAACTCAAACAAATACCACGGCAGATGCCTGCGGCTTCATCGGCGATGATGTCATCGATTTGCCGATCCTGTTGCGCGTCGGTTTTGCCGCCAGCGTACCGAATGCCCACGCAGAAGTACGTTCACGTGTGCATTACGTGACCCAGGCCAGCGGCGGCCGCGGTGCAGCGCGTGAACTGTGTGACTTCATCCTGCGTGCGCAAGGCAACTATGAGGCGGCGCTCGCGCCGTATCTCGCATGAAAGCCCTGCGCCCTGCCAATACCGTACGCCTGATTGTGCTGATTGCACTCAGTGCAGGCTTGGCATTCGGCAGTTTCTGGCTGGTCGAAGTCATGCGCCGTCAAACCGACGACACGCTACCGACCAAACAGCGCAGCGAGCCTGACTTCTATGCCGAAAAATTCAATTTTGTCCGTATGGGCAAAGACGGCACCGCGCGTTACAACCTGACCGGTACCGAGATGAAGCATTACCCGCTGGATAACTCTTACCAAATCCAGAAACCGGTCATGTACAGCTTCAGCAAGGAACGCCAACCGATGGTCAGCCGTTCGGAACGTGCCCTGGTTGAAAAGAACAACACCGAAGTGCATATGTACGAAAACGTCGTGATCGACCGGCCACCGGCTGCAGGTTCCCAGCATTTCCAGCTCAAGACCTCCTACCTGCTGATCCTGCCGGATGATGAGATCATGAAGACACCAAAGCATGTCGACATCAAGGTTGGCACATCTACCCTGAACGGCAGCGGCATGTTCGCCAACAATGCAACCGGCGAATTCAATTTATCCAGCAATGTCAATGCGCTGTACCAGGCTGCACATCCGCGCTAAGCGCATAGACGATTTTTATCCGACGCATTCATTTAGAGAACTTTCATGAAACGCTTCCTTTCCGTACTTCTGGTTCTCTGCGGCTTGGGCACAACGGTCGGCTCCTTTGCCGAAAAGGCCGATGCCACCAAGCCCACCAATGTCGAAGCCAATAAAATGGAATACGACGACATCAAGCAGATCAACACCTTCACCGGCAATGTCGTGTTAACCCGCGGCACCATCCTGATGAAAGCCAACAAGATGGTGGTCAAGCAAGACCCGGCTGGCTATCAATTCATCACGCTGTACGGCTCGGCCGATACACTGGCGAACTTCAAGCAAAAACGCGATGGTGGCCCCGATCAATGGATAGAAGGCCAGGCCGAACGCATTGAATACGATGACAAGGCCGAAATCATGAAGCTGTTTTCCAAGGCCCGCATGCGTCGTCTGGAAAACGGCAAGCCCACCGATGAAGTCGAAGGCGAATTCATTTCCTACGACACTCGTGCTGAATTCTTTACCGTACACAACACGTCAAGCGGCGACAGCAAACAAGGCGCCGGCCGCATCAAGGCCGTGATCCAACCGCGTGCCGCAGATACAAAGGCCAAATAAGATGTCTAGCAAGCTGATTGTTAACGGACTCCAGAAAAGCTACGGCGCGCGCCAAGTCGTACGCGATGTCGCACTGCAAGTTGAAAGCGGCGAAGTGATTGGATTGCTCGGCCCTAACGGTGCCGGTAAAACCACTTCCTTTTACATGATCGTGGGACTGGTGCCATCCGACGCCGGCCGCATCGAGCTGGATGGCGTTGATATCTCACGCTTGCCTATCCACAAGCGCGCGCAACTCGGCCTGTCTTACCTGCCGCAGGAAGCTTCGGTCTTCCGCAAGCTCAGCGTCGAAGACAATATCCGCGCCGTACTTGAATTACAACGCGTCAACGGCAAGGCACTGAATTCCGCGCAGCTGGAACAACGCCTGGACACTCTGCTGGCGGATCTGCAAATCGAAAAACTGCGTGAGAACCAGGCCATGTCCTTGTCCGGTGGCGAACGTCGCCGTGTGGAAATCGCCCGTGCACTGGCAACCAATCCGCGCTTCGTGCTGCTGGACGAACCGTTTGCAGGTGTCGACCCTATCGCCGTGATTGAAATCCAGCGCATTGTGCGTTTCCTCAAAGAACGTGGCATTGGCGTGCTGATCACCGATCACAATGTGCGCGAAACACTGGGCATCTGCGATCGCGCTTACATCATTAACCAGGGTGCGGTATTGGCCAGCGGACGACCAGACGACATCATCGCCAATGAATCGGTACGTCGCGTCTACTTAGGTGAACATTTCCGCATGTAAGCGGAAGAAAAAACATCTATGAAGCAATCCCTGCAACTACGAGTCTCGCAACACCTGGCACTTACGCCACAACTGCAGCAATCGATCCGCCTGTTGCAGTTATCGACTCTTGAATTGCATCAGGAACTGGAACAGATTCTTGCCGACAACCCGATGCTGGAACGTACCGATGATCCGCTGGATCATGCAGTGCGCCTGCTGGCTGATGGTGCGATCGGCGCCAGCGGCACGACGCCGGAAGGCGCCAGCGTCGAAGCAAACACACAAACCCCGGAAAGCGAAACTTCATTCGAGGCACCGGATCTGCCGGAAGCCTCGAATGGCGACAGCGAATGGAGTTTTGATGATGTGGCACGCACGTCCAAGGCGCCCGAAGACGATGATGCCCGACCGCAACTGGAAGCACATGAAACCACCCTGCGCGAACATTTGCTCGAACAAATGCGCGTCACCGTACGCGAACATCGCGACCGCGCACTGCTCGAATTAATCATAGATGCATTGAATGACAATGGTTACCTGGAAGAAGAGCTGGAAGAAATCCACGCCCGCCTGCCGGAAGAGCTTGAGATCGAGTTGGAAGAGTTGCAGATCTCTCTGAAAATGTTGCAGAGCTTCGATCCACCTGGCGTAGGTGCGCGCGACGCGGCCGAATGCCTGGCACTGCAAATCAAGCGCATGCCGAAAGTTGCGATGGTAACCCGCCGCATGGCACTTGCCATTGTGGAAAATCATCTGCCACTGTTCGCGCAACGCGATTTCAATAAATTACGCAAGGCACTGGATTGTGACGACGAAGACTTGCGCGAAGCACAGGCCATCATCAAGCAATGCAATCCACACCCTGGCTCCATCTTCGCGACCGATGCTTCCGATTACGTGGTGCCCGACGTCATCGTCAAACGCACCCGTAACGGCTGGCAAGTGATGCTCAACCATGACGTCATGCCGCGCCTGCGCGTTAATAGCATGTATGCCAACATTTTGAAGCAAAGCAAGGGCGAAGGATCGCTTGGTTCCCAATTGCAAGAAGCGAAATGGCTGATCAAGAATATGCGCCAGCGCTTCGACACCATCCTGCGTGTCGCCCAGGCAATTGTCGAGCGCCAGAGGAACTTCTTTTCGCATGGTGCGGTCGCAATGAGACCGCTTGTTTTACGTGAAATAGCTGATACACTGGGTCTACACGAGAGTACTATTTCACGTGTAACCACCCAGAAGTACATGCTCACCCCCCACGGGATGTTCGAATTGAAATACTTTTTCGGCAGCCATGTCGCGACAGAAGCCGGTGGTGAAGCATCATCGACGGCGATACGGGCACTGATCAAACAATTGATAGGAGCTGAAGACCCGAAAATTCCATTCTCTGATAGCAAGATTGCCGACATGCTGGCAGAACAAGGCATGGTGGTAGCACGACGGACAGTAGCGAAATACCGCGAAGCCCTGAAGATCCCACCGGTCAATCTGCGCAAGTCGTTGTAGATATCGTCCTTTGTAGTTTTTGTTGTAGTTATACGTTGCTGTGTTCGGCGTAGTCACTTAACAAGACGCGCATAACCTCCAGTGACTTTCATAGGAGCACTGTATGAATCTCACAATCAGTGGACATCACCTCGAATTGACCCCCGCCATCCGCGAATATGTACAAGGTAAATTGGAGCGCATCAAACGACATTTTGATCACGTTATCGATATTGCAGTCATCCTGACTGTAGACAATCTTCCCGAGAAAGAAAAACGCCAAAGGGCAGAAATTAACTTGCGAGTGAGAGGCAAGGATCTGCACGCGGAAAGTATCGCAGATAATTTATACGCTGCCATTGATACACTGATCGACAAGCTCGATCGACAAGTGATCAAATACAAAACCAAACAGCAAGACCATCAACACGATGCGATCAAACGATTGCCGGATGCGTCCGATGCTGTAACGCCTTAAGCTAAAGGCAAGGCCGAACAAATCGGCCGGATGAAATGAAGGGCGCAGATTGCGCCCTTTTTTAATTTCTTTAAGTATGTGCAGATCAAAATTACTATTTCTTGCTTTGGTTCGCGGCATCTTCCAGCAAAATTTCTATCTTTAATTGGCTCTTCACACGAGTGCCGTTAATTTCTCCCGGGTTAAACTTCAGTTTCGAAAATTCATCGACTACGATTTTCTGTGCGTCGTCAGGCAATAATGAATCCTCGACAATCACCTTATCCACATCACCGTACTCGCTAATCAAAATCTGCAAGGTCGCAGCTTGCGGCGGAACGCCAGGCACAATCAACATCAAATCGGCAGGCACATCACGGGACACCAAGGGTTTTTGCGTCAACTCCTTAACTGAAAAGTAATGCGGCCGGACAGCACGTAAAAAAGGCAAATCCACTTTGGGCGATTCAGGTTGGGGCGGCCCCGGCAGGAGTGTTGGCGCAACTAAAGGCATAGGAGCGCGCACAGCCTGCTCATCAACATCCATGCTGGCCATATAGGAAATATTTTTTGGCGCAAGATCGACAACCATCAGGCGCGCAGACAAATCCGCGTTAGTCGACCTCGATGGCTCAGATCCGACTTGCTCTCCGAAAAAGAACAGCAGGGCCAAACCACAGTGCGCCGACAAAGACAGTCCAAGTGCCAGCGACTTGTAAAACAAATACCTTAGCTGCAGCTCTCCTGGTGGCTTGGCATGTGAACCCGATCCATGCATTGCATCCTCTAATCGGTAATCAGCTCACGCCAGGAAACACGGCGCGCACCATTCACACCACCAGGATTGGACGATGGATCATCGAAAGGACTCAGATCGCCCGTCGTCCGGGTCACCAATGTAATGGTTTTACCCGTAGTCAGCTTTAATGTTTTAAGACCCGCAACCAAACCTGCAGATCTGCTTCCTGCCACATTACCGGTCGCGCCTTCAACATACTGTCCCGTCCTGAAATCGAGGGAATAAATCCACGCATATCCTCCAGGTGTACATGCATTGTTTTCAGGCACGTTGCCGGCAACCGTTAACAATCCCAACTGCTGCTGCATATCGACATTGACACGCTCCCCGGGTGAGCGATTACCAGGATTAAGGTCCAGATACCAGCCTGATTTATCAGCCCAGTTAACCGGGTTGGTCGATGTTGTTCGGGTCGAACCGTCCTGGCTGGTGCTCAATGTTTGCTGCACCAATACACCTGCCGTACGCACCTTGCCCAAACCTGTTTCGCCTAGGTCATCCTTCAATGCATAAATCGACTGGACACTTGTATCGACCAGATCAGAGACCCCCAGATAACGCCCAGTAGCGATATTAACTACTGCATAACTACTCCCAGCCACAGTCACTTCTGTCAGCTCAGGTTTAATCGTGATGGATTGTGTACCGATCGGCGCGACATTACCCAACTCGGCCAACAAAGTGACCTGGTTTCCCGTCGGCTGGATGCGATCATCCGGGTCGAAACGCCATACATTACCCAGCAAATCGCCGCCATAAAATCGCTTCGCAGTGTTATCGCTGGTACTGTCAATCCATGCATTTATCTTGGCCAATCCGCTCGGAGTACTTGTGTCACCAGCAGTGGTGTCAAATTTTGCAAGCAGCGCGCCACTGTTGGCATTCAAAACGTACAAATGACCTCTGCCATCCCCGTTCGCATGGTTGTTATAACCGGAAGTAAATACCACGACCCAGGTGCCATCCAGTCGCTTGGTAATGATCGGATTACCGTAGCTATAACCAAGATCCGCATCTTCATTAGCAGTAAAATTCCATAGGGCTTTTGGATTTACAGGATCTGTAATATCAAGGGCATAGTATCCCTTGCCACCTGCATTCAGTCCTCCGACAAGTATTGTTTTCCATTCGTCCGACGAGCATGCCGCAGTTGGTGCGGCGGGACAAATATCTCCAACAGTGGGGGCTCCATCAACATAGTATTGATGATTTGCCGCGTAGCTCTTGTCTGCCAATTTATACAGGTTCGGTAACACCATCGGCGGAATATATGCCCATCTTTCCGTACCCGAACTTGTCTGGCCTATCGTCGCATCAAATGCATGCAGCATACCGTCATTCGCAGCAACATAAACCGTGGCTGCCCGGTCCCTCTGGGCAGTTTTGTAAGCATCGTAATTATCGTCAACATACACAAACGGAGGTGCTTTAACATACACCGGCTGCGAACCTATCATATCGCCCAATACATGTTCGCGATCCCGATAAAGAGGATTGGTGTTGCCAGCCTGATCTTCATAGCCGTTTTGACCGCGAATAAAGTTCACAAGAAACTGACCAGGAAGCATGTCCTTCTGGGACTGGCTCAGATTTGGCCCTAATATCGTATCGTTGCATTGTGAAAGCTTGACGGTCGGTGCGCACACATTGTTGAAATAGGCTTTTTCTTCAGGAGTCAGGCTAGTCCATAAAAACGTTTTCAGTTTATTTGTAGTCGATCCGCTAAACGTATAGATAGTGCGCGTATCACTGGTCTGGCTGACTTTCAGATCCAGTTTTTCTTGCGCCGACCAACTCGCATCCTCGGCAACGACACCAGTATTAGGATCTATCGTTTTAGCTTTCAAGTCGCCATCCCAGAACGATGTCCTGTACATAGCCAGGAACAAGAAGTTATCTCCCTGCACCGGTTCCAGATTACTCGTCGCCGCCGCCGTACCCGAACCATCCCGTACCTTCGCGCTCGACAACGCTTTGGTAATACCCCTCACCAAAGAATCTGGAGTTTGCGCACTGAAATAGGCCCCACGTCCATTGACCGCGGCGTGCCACAAATCATCAATCCGTGCCGGACCTTCGTTCGACATCGGGTCTGGCCAGTTTTTAGGCCCGGTCTTAATATCCGCATAGTCTCCGGATGTCCTGCTTAAATAATCCTCTGTATAAGTCAACGTACCATTTACACCCAGGCCGAGTGTGAACGTAGTCATATGCTGTGAGCCTTTGTTATCTGCCCCCGATCCAAGGACATTGTTTTCACATACATCAGTCCCTGTCCCGAGCGCTCCAGTGCAATTACCCAAAGCAGAAGTGCGCAAATCCGTGTTGTAGTAATAAGCTGCGACGTCGGCAAGTGAATCAGAAGTGCCACCGGAGGTAACCGGCGTAACTGCACTACTGAAAGCAGAGGGAGTAATAGTCAAATTGCCAGAACCTTTTGTCACTACCGGTGTAAACGTAATCGGACCAAGAACTGCTGGCGCTTTAATCGTAACCACGTTGTTGGACACGGTAGCGGTGTATCCATTTCTACTGATAACCCCGGCAATTCTGGAAGCAACAGTGTTCGCACTGTTATTGGAGCGGGTGCTACCTGAGGTGATGACCTGCCCGTTTACTGTAATCTGAGTTACCGTAGTATTCGACGCATTGGAAGGTGCGGTGACAGTAAGCGTCGCGGTAGTGTAGGTAACATTCGTCGTAACTGCGCCGTCGTACATCGGCCTTTGCTCTGTCGCATCTTGATTTCCTACGCCATTACCATCAAGACCTTTTGCAGTATAGCTTCCGGTTTCCTCATTGGCATTCCAGTAACCATCCGTCGATAAAATCGTGAAATTCTGTTGGCAAGAGTACTGAACCGGATCGTCAGTCCCTGTCAGCAATTGACCTGCATACAAACGTCCCGCCTTGGATAATGCGGCACGTAATGGAGTCCAATGTGTAGGGTTGCCCTTGTAAAGCTTTGTGTAAAAATTGGCTTTTTGTGTCACGGTGAAATCTGCGATTTTCAAAAAATCGTCACTGTCTGAATTGGTACCGGTATAACCAATAGTCGAATAACCTACCCGATAATTATCACCAATATCCCTGAAAGCCAGACCTGCTGAAGTTTTCATTGTCAGCATACGAGTCCGGTAGTAACTATACCAATTGGCAAAGTTGGTTTTCAACGCAGCATCCGATGCCGTGGTAATCGTCACCTTTGTAAACTTGGTACTTCCAGGATTATTTCCGACTGTGCTATTACACTCCTTATAAAAATCGGTGGATGTAATAACGTCCCCACTCGCGTTATAAGTAAACCCCAAATCCGGGTTAGTCGTCAAACTCCCGGTGTAAACATAATAGGCACTGTTATTTAAACTGACTGATCCATCTGAAGTCTTAAAGCCATTGCTCCAGGCCGAAGTAAAACTCGCATTGGAAAAACTTGTACCGTCCGCCTTGATGGGTGGGTTGTAGACAATCGCCGGGTTGTAATACATGCCGTTGCAGTGGCTGCTTTTTGCTCCATATTTCGTGCTGCTGAAATTGGCGGTATCAGGTGAATACTCGGAATCCATACTGCCCGAATCATCCAGAATAAACATGACATTCGGCTTGACCACATCTACCGATGAAGACGAGAGCGGAGCATTCGCAATATCCGTTGCGGCCGCATGCACAAACTGTCCAACTGAAGTCGAGACGAGCAAAGTAAACGCGGTTAAAACACTAAAGGAACGGTATTGCATCATGATCTCCGGCTATAGACTGGCAAGCTAGTCACGTCATTTCCCTGTTTGCACAAAGAACATCTTAAAAATGAATCATTGCTTCCACAAAGCTCACTGTATTTCGTGGTCCCTTTACTCGCGACACTATGCGATAGTAAGGACCAGGCAAAGGTTCGAAGCGCTTATCGTCGCCATACTTGATCTCGCCTCTTTTAGGACTGGTTGATGTACTGGATTGATAAGTAACGCATGAGTTATCAATACTATTCGGATCAGATTCGATCTTGCATAGACGATGAATGATGTAAGCGACAGAGTTGTCACCAACCGTTATTGCCGGAGCAGGTTTTATGCAAACCGAAAACAATAAGCCACTGCAATTATTGTCATCCCAGTCCACCGCCGGCAGCGTTGCACTACTGTGACGGTTGGTTGGATCCAGGGTAGATTGACTGGTCGCGTAATATCCTGCCGCTGCATTGTTCGTATACAAATCGATAGAACCATTAAGCGGTGTCAGCCAATTGATCGCTGCTTCCGTACCACCATCCGCAGCCAATGTTGCGCCCTGCTTGAAGGCCATATTGCCAGCGACCAGATTGCCGGTATCAACCGAACGCACCAAAGCTATACCAGCAAGCGTCATCGCCACCAAAACTATCAGCGCAATGAGAAGGACCACACCTTTTTGACGATGAATTCTCGAGGGTGGAAAAACATTACTAACACCACGTACGGAATAGAGGCCCTGTTTCATGTCCGTCCCCACAGTAAATTCCGCAATGGAATGACATTTTCAAATGTCTTGTAGCGATAACATTGCCAATCCGCGTTTGCACTCCCATCCGGATTTTTGCTGACATCAATATCACCGCCGACCCACGTCGGTGAATTGACGGTGATGTCGCAAGCACCACCTGCGTTTTTTTTCTCCATCAAGGAACTACGTGCAACCACAACCATACGTACTGCAACCATACGCGCAATATCACCGGCATCTCCGACGATGCCATTGTCATCCGCATCAATCATGGTGGCACTCCAGCCGTCATTGCTGACTATCGGGGATGTTTGAATTCCTGCCCGTTTATCAAAACCATATTGAGCTTTCATAGTGACGATATCGGCGGTAATGGAACGCGCACTATTAGTATTGCTTGCGCTATTAAATTCCGACAGCATCAAATTTCCGTTTTGCAGAGAATAAGTATGATCAATCAAAGTGCCGAGATTCAGTACCAATGCGCCGACGTTATACCCCCCTGCAGGATAGACAGCACCTCCAACTGCGTTCCAGGGGCTACTACTTTGATGAGCAATCTGTACGTTGCCATTCGGCACTTCCGTTACCTGTATCAAGGTACAGGTCTTGAGCGGCTCATATGCGACCAGCAAGTCGCCCACCTCCATACCTAAGGTTGTGTTGAGGAAGAAACTGGTCGCAGTAATCGGATGCTCCACAGTCACCCTATTCGGAAGGCTCCAATTACTTTTAGAACTGGCGAGCACCCTAATACTATCTGGCGCACCATTCGCGCCACTAGTGATCACAACCGGCGCCAACGACAAATTGGCGATCTCAGCATCATCAAAGTAGCGCCTGACAGTACAACCTAATGCGCCCTGCACGCTAAACCCATAGCCGGCCCTGCGTATGTCACGCTCAACTGCGTATAGCGCCGAGATGCTATTGGTCTGGGCGTCAGAACCAGTCGTCGTTGTCCGTTTCTGCCCCTCGAAAACGACCGACACCTGCATGATGATCAATACGCCCAACATACCGATCGCAATCCCGATCATGATTTCCACCAGGCTGAATCCCAGATTGCGACGCCTCAACATTGAGTAATACATGTCAAACTCTCCCGGGCTATTCGTGAATACGCGTCGCCGCGACAAAGTTATGCCGTCCTGATTCGCTCGGTGCCTGCCAAAACACCGTCACCGTCACCAAAGTTCCGTCAATCACAATCGTCGGCAGGTTTTGGCCCGAACCGGGCGTACCTTCGACCGCATCGACAACGCCGGGCAAAGTCTGTACCACTCTGGCTTTCCATGCGAGGTAAGGTGCACCGGACGTTGTTCCGTAATTAGCAACAAGGCTTGCATTTGTTTTGTCACCAGCCCACATTTCACCGATGACCTGATTCACCAATAAACTAGCTTCCGTCCTGTACTTCGCGCTTGCCGTATCGTTGACTGATGCGCCCAGCAGTGCGACCAGGGAAAGGATGCCCAAGGAAAAAATCAGAATGGCGATCAAACTCTCCAGCATGAGTGAACCGCGCTGCTTATGTAGGGATTTTTTCATCTCAAGCACAACCCTGTGGATTACTTGCCAATGAATGTGCCGGATCACACATGCGAATCAAACCGCCGGGACTCACAACTATCACCAGCCTGCGTGCACCATTTACCTCGGGGTTAATAACATCGACACGTGTAATATCCGTTCCGATATTGGCAGTCGGGATAAGTCCAACGCCGTTGAAAGTAACGCCGGCGCCGCCCTCTTCCGATAACCCGGCCCCGGCAGCAAGCGCTGTCGCATATTGTGTTGCCGGTACAACTGTTGGTGGCGCCACTGTACTCACACCGACCCGTGCATTCGCACCGCCCTCTGCATTGGAGCGTTGCTGTATGACCTCGCCGCAATCATTGCCCACAACAATGCATACCCGCCAAACTACCTGCCCTGCGGCACTAGTCAAACCGAAGCGTACATTTGTATTGCGGCGCACAGCCTCGTTGCGAGCAAGCTGCAATCCGCTCTGAACGGATTCCGCGGCAGTCCTGACTTGCGTGTTTTGAATCCATAGACCGAACGTCGGCATTCCCGCCGCGAGCAGGATAGATACAATCGCCACTCCGATCAGTAACTCCAGCAAGCTCACACCACGCTGAAACCGGGACATTAACATCCGCCACCCTTTCGAACTACCCAGCAAGCAACGGGAGACGCGCCCCATGCAGCCGGCAATGACGCCGTTCGACGGTTACCCGCCTGGTCGATGGTGTAGCTAAAATCACTCATGCCACGACTTGCAATACCATTTGCAGTAATGAGATAGGACTGATTCGTCCCGCCAGCCCCCCAACTACAGGTATAGGTAAAGTTGTCTGAAACCGGATTTGCCACTCCACAGTTGGCGTCGTCGGATCCGTAGTTGCGATTGTCTTGATAAAACTGTTCGAGTCTTACCCGCATACTGGCCAATGCACTGGTTGCCTCCGGGACTTTGCTGCGGGTCACATAATCGGTGTAGGCAGGAATCGCTACCGCGGCCAAAATTCCGATGATGGCCACCGTGATCATCAATTCAATCAGGGTGAAGCCGCTGGATGCACGCATTTTCGGTAAAAATATATGTTTCATAACATCTTTCCTATAGTTAACATTAATTTAAACCAACTCCCTGCCGCCGCCAGAAGCAACTGACGGACGGCATAATCCGACGCCCCAGTGGTTGAACTATTTGTCCTCCCTGCAACAACATAAGCCGATAAAATGGCCACACCTTACCAATTTGATCATCGCTCCATGTCTGAACACATCCGCACCACCGTTGAAAATGGTCTCGCACGCCTGACGCTGAACAGGCCCGAGGCAATGAATTCCCTTTCACTACCCATGGTGCGGACGCTCGCGGAAAAGCTTGGGGCGTGGCAGCACGATCCCGCCGTCCGCGCGGTCCTTATCGACAGCAGCCTGCCGAAAGCCTTTTGCGCCGGTGGCGATATTCGTTTCTTTCATGAGGTGGCACAAGGCGGATTGACTGGCGGCAGTGCCTTGCTGGAGGATTTCTTCACCGAAGAGTATGCGTTGAATCATTTGATCCATCATTATCCGAAACCCTATATCGCCCTAATGGATGGAATCGTGATGGGTGGCGGCATGGGCATTGCACAAAGCAGTGCGGCGGCCAGCATACGTGTCGTGACGGAACGTACGCGGATGGCGATGCCTGAAGTGAATATCGGCTTGTTTCCGGATGTGGGCGGCGGTTACTTCTTGTCGCGCCTGCCCGGTGAACTGGGTACCTACCTTGGCCTGAGCGGTGAGATCGTCGGCGCGGCCGATGCCCTGTATGCAAACCTGGCCGATGTCTTTGTACCCCGTAGCGAATTGCCGGCCTTAATGAACTTGCTTGCATCGATCAAAGATGACCGGTATCGGCAGGCGATAGAAAGTTTTGCCGCGCCGTTTAAATCACAGATCGATCCGGCCAATAGCCTGCTGGCGCGACAACGTACACTGATAGACCGCCATTTCGAGCACGACGAAGTCGAGGCTATCGTTGCATCGCTAGCCAGCGATGACGATCCCTTTGCACAAAAAACCCTCGAAATATTGCACAAGCGCTCGCCGTTGATGATCCATGTCTCACTGGAGCAAATCCGTCGTTCCGCGAAACTGGAATTGGCGGATTGCCTGCGCCTGGAACGAACCATGGTGCGACGTTGCTTTGAACACGGTGAAACCGTAGAAGGAATTCGGGCATTGGTGATCGACAAGGACAATACACCGCAATGGCGACCCGCCACGCTGAAAGAAGTGATGCCGGAAATGATCGCGCCGTTTTTTGAATCGGCCTGGCCAGGCTACGCGCATCCGCTGCGCGAGCTCATTTAATTTACGACTGTAAGCGCCTTACATTTCATCGATCATAAACAGGCGTTTATGCTCACGTATGGCATAACGGTCTGTCATGCCGGCAATGTAATCAGACACTTTACGTGCCTGCGCTGTAATCGCCTGGGGTGCATCGCTGCGCGGCTGCTGGTAATCCGGCGGTAACAGGTTCGGCTCGCGCATGAAGGTCTCGAACAATTCCGTTACTATACGCCGCGCCTTGCTGGTCATGCGATTGACCTGATAATGCTGGTACAGATTCTCGCGCAGGAAGCGCTTGAGCAAGGCTGCTTCTGCACGCATGCCATCAGAAAAGGCAATCAGTGCCGGCGCGTTGCGTACGTCGTCTATAGTTTTTAACCGTGCGGAAAGAATGCGCTGCTGCGATGTTTCGATGACGTCGACAATCAGGGCATTGATCATCCTGCGTATCGTTTCATTGATCGCACGGCGCCCGGTGATCCCGGGGAATGCCAGCTCGACCTGGTGTCGATGACGCGCATAAAACTCAATTTCATCCAGCTGTGCCGTCGTCAGCAAACCCGAGCGCAAACCATCGTCAATATCATGGTTGTTGTAGGCAATTTCATCTGCCAGATTCGCCAGCTGTGCTTCCAGCGTCGGCTGTTTCTTTTCTATGAAGCGCTGTCCTATCGCATCAAGCTTCTTCGCATTCGCCAGTGAGCAATGCTTGAGTATGCCTTCCCGCGTTTCAAACATCAGGTTCAAACCGTCAAATGCACCGTAACGCTGTTCCAGCGTATCAACGACGCGCAGGCTTTGCAGATTATGTTCGAAGCCGCCGTAATCGCTCATGCAGGCATTCAATGCATCCTGCCCGGCATGTCCGAATGGCGTATGTCCGAGATCATGCGCCAGCGAGATGGCTTCCACCAGGTCTTCATTCAATTGCAGGTTACGCGCAATCGAACGGGCAATTTGCGCCACTTCGATACTGTGCGTCAGGCGCGTACGGAATAAATCCCCTTCGTGATTGACGAATACCTGGGTTTTGTATTCCAGCCGGCGAAATGCCGCGGAGTGGATGATGCGATCACGGTCGCGCTGGAATTCGGTACGGGAGGAAGTCGATGGTTCTGTGTAACGGCGGCCCGTCGATGTATCGGAACGGGCCGCGTAAGGCGCGAGGTGTGCCTCGATATTCATGTCAGGACTGTGCCAGACACATAGTCGTCTGATGAGTGATCAGGAGACGCATGCGTTTAATGTTTGCAATAAGGCTTCTTGCGGCACCGGCATGATCACTGAAGTACCCAAGGGTTTAAGCAGGATGAATTTGATTTGGCCACCCTCATTTTTCTTGTCGACTTCCATCAGTTCCAGCCAGCGCTCGGTACCAAGGTTCGGTGCGATCGTCGGCAAGCCTGCGGCTTTGACTACGGCAGCAATCCTGTCCTTGGTTTGTGCATCGATGAAGCCAAGGCGATGTGACAAATCCGCTGCCATCACCATGCCGCAACCAACCGCTTCACCGTGCAGCCAGACGCCGTAACCCATGCCGGCTTCGATCGCATGACCGAATGTATGACCAAAATTCAGTATCGCACGCAAGCCGCCTTCGCGTTCATCCTGGCGTACGACATCGGCCTTGATTTCGCAGGAGCGCTTGATGGCGTAAGCAAGCGCCTCTGGATCTTTTGCTACCAGCTTGCCAATATTGGCTTCGATCCAGTCAAAGAATGGCGCATCAATAATCGCGCCGTGTTTGATCACTTCCGACAGGCCGGACGATAACTCACGCGCAATCAGGGTATTCAAGGTCGCGGTATCCGCAATGACCGCTTGCGGCTGATAAAACGCGCCTATCATGTTCTTGCCGAGCGGATGATTGATGCCGGTCTTGCCGCCTACTGACGAATCAACTTGCGACAGCAGGGTGGTCGGCACCTGGATGAAAGGCACGCCACGCATATAGGCTGCCGCGGCAAAGCCGGTCATGTCACCAATCACGCCGCCCCCCAATGCGATGAGCGTCGTCTTGCGGTCGCATTTTTCTGCGAGCAGGACGTCGAATATCTTCATCAGGTTGGCCCAGTTCTTTTCTTCCTCGCCATCCGGCAGCACGATTTCAGTCACCTGCTTGCCGGCAGCTTGCAATGACTTACTGACTTGCTCCAGATACAGGGGCGCAACGACCGTATTGGTCACAATCGCAACGCGCGAACCGGCGACATGTGCCGCCAGCAAGGCAGAATCGCCAAGCAGGTTTTGCCCGATGGTAATCGGGTAACTACGCGCACCCAGATCAACCTGCAAGGTGTTCGAAGTAGAAGAAAGCTGAGACGTCATGTCGTGTTTCGATAAAGAATGATGATCCTGAATTGCAGTCTGTGCAGCTGCCTGGGTATGCTCAGGCCCTAGCTGCGACAAAATGGACTGCATCAGGAATTGTACGTTAGGCCGCCCGGTGTCGATGACGATGTGCGCCACCTCATTATAAAGCGGCTCGCGTATGCGCGATAATTCCTCTATGGTTTTACGCGGATCACCGGTTTGCAGCAAAGGGCGATTCTTGTCATGACTGGTACGCTGCACAATGCTGTTGACGCTGGCACGCAGGTAAATCACGGTGCCACGTGACTTGAGATAGGCGCGGCTTTCCGCATTCAGGACAGCGCCACCGCCCGTTGCCAAAACAATATCTTGCTGCGCGGTCAGATCGCGGATAACTTCCGCCTCACGCTGGCGGAAGCTGGCTTCGCCTTCGATTTCAAAAATAAGCGGGATGGTCGCGCCCGTGCGCTCTTCGATTTCATGGTCGGAATCGATGAACCTTTTGTTCAGTTTTTTTGCCAGCGCACGACCGACTGTCGTTTTGCCGGCACCCATCAGACCGACCAGAAAAATGTTTCCACCCACGTTGCACAAACTCTCTTTACCAGGTGCAGCAGCCGACATGGCGCTACCTATAAGCGGCATCCTACCTGATTGAGACCTTGTCAGTCAGAATTTTAGGTGTCAGGAAGATCAGCAATTCAGTCTTGTCGTTGGTACGACCCGTGGTTTTGAACAAATTACCAAAGACCGGGATATCGCCGAAAAATGGCACTTTTGATACCGAATCACGCTCGGTTTGCTGGAAAATACCACCAATTACCACGGTCCCGCCATTATCGATCAAGACCTGGGTTTTGACGTGCTTGGTATCAATCGCAAAGCCGGAGCGGGTTTCGACGCCTACCGTATCCTTATTCACATCCACATCCAGGATCACATTGCCATCCGGCGTAATTTGCGGAGTGACTTCCAGCTTCAGGTTGGCTTTACGGAAGGAAACACTGGTAGCACCACTGCTGGTCGCTTGTTGATACGGCAACTCGGTACCCTGCTCAATCAAGGCTTTCAATTGATCGGCGGTAATCACACGTGGGCTAGAGATAACTTTACCCTTGCCGTCTGCTTCCAGCGCCGACAATTCGAGGCCAATAAAGCGAGTCGCCGCTGCATTGAACAGGGTCAATGCCACCGAGCCCGGCGTATTGCTGTTAATCGTGCTGGCAGGAAGATTGACGGCACTACCGCCCAAAGTTGGTGGGCCGATAGCAGTAGTCGTACTGGTTTGACGTCCACCAAGTTGATAATTACCTTGATTTTGTACACCGAACGATAATTTGGCACCAAGACTACTGCTGAACTTATCGTCAGCTTCGACAATACGTGCTTCGATCATGACCTGGCGAGTCGCAATATCCGTCTTTGCTACCAAAGCGCGAATTTCTTCCAGCTTGGACGCGATGTCGGTGATAAACAATTGATTGGTACGCGGATCGACCACAGCACTTCCGCGCTTCGTCAAAATGCTGCGGCTACCGCCATCAATACCAAAAATCTGTTTGAACGATTCCGCCTTTTGATAATTCAGCTGGAAAGTTTCTGTCTTGATAGGTTCGAGTTCAGCGATCTGGGCGCGCTGTTCCAGTTCCAGTTTTTCTTTGGTCAATAACTCATCACGGGGCGCAATCCACAGCACAGTACCGTTCTTGCGCATGTCCAAACCCTTGGCCTGCATCACGATGTCGAGCGCCTGGTCCCAGGGCACGTCTTTCAGGCGCAAAGTCAGATTACCGCTGACCGTATCGCTGGTAATGATGTTCAAACCTGTGAAGTCTGCAATCACCTGCAGTACTGCACGAACTTCCACGTTCTGGAAATTCAGGGACAGTTTGTCGCCACGATAATCACGCACACCCTGACCAAGCTTGTTTGGCTCTTCCTTCAGTGGCTTGACCTCGATCACGAGTTGCGTATCGCTTTGATAGGCACTGTGCTCCCACAAGCCTTTGGGCTCAATCGTCATGTGTACGTTATCACCCTGCTGCTGGGTAGTGACAACATTGACGGGGGTACCAAAGTCCGCCACATCGAGACGCCGTCGCAACACATCCGGCAAAGTCGCTTTCATGAAATCGACTTCAATTTTCTTGCCCTGTTGACGTACGTCGACTGAGACCTGATTGTTCGGTAAATCGATAACGATACGGCCTTCGCCATTATTACCACGACGGAAATCGATATCACGCAGCGCTTGTCGCCCCGCATTTGCTTGCGCAACGGGAACCGGCAAACCGACGGCATTCAAAGGGGTCGCAATACCGCCGGTGCCATCTATCGTCACGATGACGATATTGGCATCAATGGTTGTCGCGTAATTCAGTGGACGTGTCAGATTGAAAACCAGACGGGAGCGATCGCCAACCTGCACTATATTGGCATTACGCACATCACCCAGACCGATATCCTGCAAGCCTTTACCGGTTGCGTTCGCGGTATTGGCGAAATCGAGTGCGATACGGGCCGGGCTATTAATCGTAAATCCTACCGGCGGTTTGACCAATGGACTCTTCAATGCAATTTTCACGACAACATTCGAACCCTGCTGATTTGCCGTGATGGATTGAATCGCGTTTTCCTGTGCGGAGGCTAAACCGCCGATGAATAAGAGACCGACAAACGCAGTAAGTCGCCACATTTTTTGCACCATCCCTTGAGAACTTTTGAATTGTTTTTGTAGCGTGATCATTTTTGCGACTCCTGCAACTCCAGCTTGGCTTCACGCTCGACCCAGTCACCGGCCGCATCCTGAACAACTTCTTTTAACGAAACCTCGCTATCAGTGATTTTTGTCACCATGCCGAGGTTTTGTCCGATGTAATTCCCTACCTTGACCTGATAAATGGACTTATCGACTTGCAGCAGGGCATAGGTCAATCCAGGCTTGGTCAATGTGCCGACCATCACCATGGTATCCAGCGGATAACTCTCCAATGCTTCACGACGCCGATCCAGATCCGGACGTATGGTGCCGCCATCCTTGCGCGCCTTGGCCAAAGCCGCCGCCAACTTGTTCGGGCTATAAGGATCTTCGCGGTTCTTTGCGTCATAGCTAAAGGGCGTGAATTTTTTTGGTTCAGACAAAGGCTTGATCGAGACGCGCGTTTGCTGACGGGTTTCCTTCATCCACTGGCTGACATCAGCTGTGCCGCTATCACCGCACCCGGACAAAATCACTGCAAGCAGGACAGGAATAGCGCGCTTAATGAATGGAATATGCATCATCATTTGCCGCCCTTCTTCTTACCGGTGGCCGCCTTGCGTTGCGCCGCAACTTCCTCTTCATCCAGATAACGGAAAGTCTTTGCGACTGCATCCAGCGTCAGGGTGTTACCCTTGGTCACCACCAGATTCATATTATTGAGCGTTACGATACGCGGCAAATTCGCGATATCGCTGGTGAACGCCCCTACGTCGTGATAACTGCCGGTCACCTTGATCACAATCGGCAATTCGGCGTAATAGTCACGCACAACTACCTGCCCCGGCTTGAACAATTCGAAAGCCAGTCCTCGCCCCAAACCCGCCTGGTTAATATCAGACAAGAGCGCATCCATCTCGGCCTTGCTCGGCAATTGTTTTTCCAGCGTGGAAACGTACTCGTTCACCTGTTCTTTTTGCTTACGCAAACCGACCAGGTTGATCGCCTGTTGTACCTTGGACTTGTACGCATCCTTCAGCGTCACTTCTTCCGCCACCGCACGATCAAGCTCGTCAAGCTGATCACTCCAATACAAATACCAGCCCACCCCGAGTACCGCCACCAAGACGCCCGCTGCACACAACATGCGCGGCACCACCGGCCACTGGCCAGGATGCAAGCCGTTCAGGTCACGAAACTGTGCACTGATCGATTCCCCAATATTTTTCAGATCTGCCATGGTGCCTGTCTCATATCAAGGTTTCCGTGCGGCCGCGACGGGCGCGGCAACAGCGGTGGGATCCTGGTCACGTGGACGCTTGATGCCGGCATTGATGGTGAATTCGAATACTTTCTTCGCATCCTTTCCCGCACCGATACCGGTGGAGCGGATTTCAATCAAATCCGGACGTTCCAGCCAAGGCGATTGGTTGCCCAGATTACGCAAGAATTCGGAGACTCGTTCATTCGATTGCGCGTACCCGTTCAACAGCACACGTTGCCCATCCTGTTTGAAGGATTTCAGGTAGACGCCTTCCGGCACTTGCTGCGCCAGCTCATCCATCAGGTAAACCGGTTGATTGCGATCACTCTGCAAATCTTCAACCGCTTGCTGGCGCGCCTTCAAGGCTTCGATTTCCTGCTTCAGGTTCGCGACTTCCTTGATTTCGCCATCGAGACGCGTATTTTCCGTCTTGATGAAAGTATTACGCTGCTGTTGATCTGAAAGCTGGCTGGAGAAATAGGCACCGACTGCAATCACAATCAGGGCACCAAGAATCCCGCTCAACAACAGCAATGCAACAAAGTCTTTTTGTCGCTGCTTCCGTCTTTCTTCACGGTGCGGCAATAAATTGATACGGATCATCGGTCAAACCTCCGCATCGCCAAACCACAGGCAACCAGATAAGCCGGTGCTTCTATGCGTAACTGTTTTTCCCGCACATTCGGACTCAATTGCATACCTTTGAACGGGCTGACCACCGATGTCGACAATTTGGTCCTATTGGCAACCATATCCACCATGCCGGGAATAATGGCGCAACCACCGGCCAGGAATAACTGGTCGACGCGTGTATATGGGGTGGACGTGAAGAAAAATTGGATGGCGCGCGTCACTTCCTGCGCTGCAGTTTCGAGAAAAGGCTCGAGGATTTCGGTCTGATAACCATCGGGCAAATCATTGTTGCGCTTTTTGATTTCGGCTTCTTCATAAGACAAACCGTAAGTACGCACTATTTCTTGCGTCAGCTGATGGCCGCCAAACGGTTGCTCACGCTCGTAAATCAATTGCCCATCGAGCAGCATCGACACATGCATGACTTGCGAGCCAATCTGGAATAAGCCCAGGATCTGGCCTTGGGCGCGATTCGGCATTTGCTCGGTCAGTCGGGCGATTGCTGAGCGCGCCGCATAAGACTCAATATCCATGATGGTAGGCTTCAAGCCGGCCGCTTCGGCGACCGCTACACGGTCTTCGACTTTTTCCTTGCGGGTTGCGGCCAGCATGACTTCGACATCGTCCGGCGAATTTTCAACCAGTCCGATCACGTCAAAATCCAGCCGAACTTCATCCAGCGCAAACGGAATATATTGGCTGGCCTCGGTTTCCACCTGCAATTCCAGGCTCTCTTCCGACAAACCGCTCGGAAGAATTATCTTTTTGGTAATGACAGATGCGGGCGGCATGCCCATGGCGGCAAACTTGGCGCGCGTGCCGCTCTTTTTCCAAACGCGCAGCACGGCATCCGACACCTGATCGATATTTTCGATATTTCCGTCCACTACCGCTCCCCGCGGTAATGGTTCTGAGGCGAAACACTCCAAACGTAGTTCGTTTTTTCCTGCCTCAGACAATTCAACGAGTTTCACCCCGGAACTACTAATATCCAAACCAATCAACGGCGGATTCTTTTTGCCGAATAAGGAGCCAAAATCTAAAGCCAAGGGCAGTTCTCCCTAGAAACGTAATTTAGTATGTGAACGCCACGCCGTTTAGCTTGTCAAAAACCCGACCGGAATGAAAAAGTAACGATTTTTCAATAAAAATCGTTTAAAAACTTATATTTAGAGCACATTGGTAAAACGTTACATTAAATCGTAGCAACAAGCCTTCAAAAGTGTAAAGCACTTTCCACAAAGTAATTTGCAAATCCGTTGCCAAAAATCCACGCGCAAAAACCGATGTTGCAATTAGTGCGGTTTTAGCCCTCATTTCATAAAATGCGCCGAAGAGTTCTTGTAACAATCGCGCCCCTTAGCGGCAGCCAGCTATAATGGCCCGAATATCGACCCCTCACTTTTCCTCCCTGCATGGCTTCCAAAAAATCATCGTCCGGCAGTACCGAACCAAAACCAACTAAAAAACGCGCACCCAATTTGGCCTTACGACTCACCCTAGGGGTGATCGGCCTGATTACCGGGCTGGGCGTGATAGGTGCATTGATTCTGGTATTTGCGCTGACCATGGCCTATCCGAACCTCCCGGCGCTGGATTCGCTGACCGATTACCGGCCCAAGATTCCACTGCGCATTTTCTCGGCAGATAACGTCCTGATCGGCGAATTTGGCGAAGAAAGACGGAATTTGGTGCATATCAAGGAAATCCCGGACATCATGAAGAAAGCCGTGCTGGCTATCGAAGATGACCGCTTCTTTGAACACGGCGGCGTCGACTACGTCGGGATCGTGCGCGCAGCCGTACACAATCTCAGCGGCGGCGCACGCCAAGGCGCTTCCACCATTACCCAGCAGGTAGCGCGCAATTTCTTCCTGTCGAGCGAGCAAACGCTCAAACGCAAGATTTACGAAGTATTGCTGGCCTGGAAAATCGAGAAAAACCTGTCCAAGGACCAAATTCTTGAGGTGTATATGAACCAGATTTATCTGGGGCAACGCGCTTACGGCTTTTCATCGGCGGCCCAAATCTATTACGGCAAAAAACTGCAGCAAATCACGATAGCCGAGGCCGCGATGCTGGCCGGCCTGCCGAAAGCACCTTCCGCCTACAATCCGGTCGTCAATCCGAAACGCGCCAAGGCGCGCCAGCAATACATCCTGCAACGCATGTACCAGCTTGGCTATATCAGCGAGCCGGAATACACGCAAGCCAAGGAAGAAGAGCTCAAGATCAAGACAAATAGCAGCGAATTCGGCGTACATGCTGAATACGTAGCGGAAATGACGCGCCAACTAGTGTATGAACAATTCAAGGAAGAAACCTACACCCGTGGCCTGAACGTCTTCACCACTATTACCAAAGCGGATCAGGACGCGGCTTACCTCGCCGTGCGCCGCGGTGTCATGGATTACGAAAAGCGCCACGGCTACCGCGGCCCGGAAAGCTATATCGAAATCCCGAACAACAAGGAAGAAGCTGAAGCCGCGATTGAAGTCGAACTGGCCAACCATCCGGACAGTGACGACCTGGTCGCCGCCGTGGTCCTGGAAGCGACACCAAAATTGGTCCGCGCAGTCCTAGTATCCGGCGAAGAAATCCAGATTGAGGGTGCAGGCCTGACCTTTGCCGCCAACCTGTTGAGCGAAAAGGCCGCGCCGAACAAGCGCGTCAAACGTGGCGCAGTCATCCGCGTGATGCAGGAAGGCAAAGCCTGGAGCATCATCCAGATGCCTGAAGTTCAGTCCGCCTTCGTCGCCGCCAATACCAATGACGGGGCGATACGCGCGCTGGTCGGCGGCTTCGACTTCAACCGCAATAAATTCAACCACGTCACGCAGGCATGGCGCCAGCCCGGCTCTTCATTCAAGCCTTTCATCTATTCCGCTTCGCTGGAGAAAGGCCTGTCGCCGTCTACTATTATCAATGACGCACCTATCAGTTTCGATGCTGGCCAGACCGGCGGCCAGCCGTGGGAACCAAAGAACTACGACGGCAAATACGATGGCCCAATGACAATGCGCAAAGGCCTGGCCAAATCGAAGAATATGATTTCGATCCGCATCCTGCATAAAATCGGCGCGAAGTACGGCCAGGAATACATCACGCGCTTTGGCTTTGATGCTGACAAGAATCCACCCTACCTGACGCTGGCATTGGGTGCAGGCGCGGTGACGCCACTGCAGATGGCGGCAGCCTATTCAGTCTTCGCCAACGGTGGCTACAAAATCAGCCCATATATGATTTCCCGGATTACCGATGCCAACGGCAAGCTGCTGTCTGAAGTCAAACCGGATATGGCCGGCGACGAAGCAAACCGCGCCATCGATCCACGCAATGCCTTCCTGATGGACAGCATGCTCAAGGGCGTTGTGACTTCAGGCACCGCGATCAAGGCAATGGCATTGAAACGCACCGACCTCGCCGGCAAGACCGGTACGACCAACGATTCCTTTGATGCCTGGTTTGCCGGTTACCAGCCCAATATCGTCGGTATCGCATGGATAGGTTTCGACCAGCCGAAAAACCTCGGCAATCGTGAAACCGGTGGTGGCCTGGCGCTGCCAATCTGGATCAACTACATGCAGAAGGCGCTCAAGGATGCGCCTATAGTCGAACGTACCGTGCCGGAAGGCATTATTACGGTGAACGGCGAATATTATTATGCCGAGAGCCCGCCGGGGCTGGGCGTGCGGAACCTGGATGCGGGTGAAGCAAGCGGTCCGTCGAATGCACCGACCAAGGATGAAGTCAAAAACGAATTATTCTGATTTGACAGACAAACAATAAAAAGCGGGAAGTCCGATAAAGACTTCCCGCTTTTTTATGGCGTCAATCAGTAGCTGATTAGTTCGCGTCCTGCAAAACGACCGGAATTCCACCCTGCTTGCTCACCATTTCCGACAAAGCCGCGAACAACTCCGCGCCGTCACGCGTGTTGATCCACTGCGTGCCGGTTGCCTTGAAATGGAAGCCGCCGGATTTGGCCGCCACCCACAGCTCCTGCATAGGGGCCTGGCTATTGACGATGATTTTCGAGCCGTTATCGATAAATTCGATCTCCAGCACATTGCCGCTACGCGTACATTCGACATCCAGATCACTGGTATCGGCCAAATCTTCCAGGCTGGCCTCAATTTGATCCAAAGTTGCTTCCGCTTGCTTCAGGAATTCTGATTCGGTCATGCTACACTCCAACACGTTTCGTTAAACAGTGATTCTAATCGTGAAGTCCCAATCTGGTTTATCGCGCTTCGTCGCGTTGCTTCCTACTCTTGCCGGCATAGCCTGCATCACCCTGCTCGCCGGTTGCGGCCAAAAAGGCCCGCTTTATATGCCGGGAAGCAAGCCGGTAGCCGGGCAGTCCAAAAAGTCAACACCGACCATTCCTCCGGCAACTCCTGCTCCAGCAGTTCCGTCATCCAATACCAAGTAAAACCCATCATGTCGCATTTTTCTTACCAAGACGGTGTGCTCTGCGCGGAGAATACACCGCTGACGCAAATCGCCCGACAATTCGGCTCACCGACCTACATCTATTCCAAAGCTGCGCTGGTCGAGAACTTCTCGGCGTATGCCGACGCCTGCAAACAACATGGCCGCAACGATGAAACAGCGCTGGTTTGCTATTCCGTCAAATCGAATTCCAACCTGGCCGTGCTGAACCTGCTGGGCAAACTGGGTTCGGGTTTCGATATCGTATCCGGTGGCGAATTATTACGCGTATTGGCGGCCGGCGGTTCACCGCGCAAAGTTATTTTTTCCGGCGTCGGAAAATCACGCGAAGAAATGCAACTCGCCTTGTCGCACGACATCCTGTGCTTCAACGTCGAATCGATTCCTGAATTACACAGATTGAATGCCGTTGCTGCAGAAATGGGCAAAAAGGCGTCAGTCTCGCTGCGCGTCAATCCCAACGTCGACGCCAAAACCCATCCTTATATCTCGACCGGATTGAAAGACAACAAGTTCGGCATCGCTTATGAAGACACGTTGACGACTTATCGCGTCGCTGCAGCCTTGCCTAACATCGATGTCGTCGGCATCGACTGCCATATCGGTTCGCAACTGCTGGATGATGCGCCACTGCTGGAAGCGGTCGACAAACTAATCGAGCTGATAGACACGCTGGATGCTGAAGGCATCCATCTGCATCACCTGGATATCGGTGGCGGCATCGGCATCAACTACGACAACGACCAACCGGTTGCGGTCGGCGATTATCTAGCGCGTCTGTTTGCGAAGATAGATGCGTGGCGCAAGCAAAAACACGGCGGCGCACCGATCAAGGTTTTGTTTGAACCAGGTCGTTCCATCGTCGGTAATGCCGGCATCCTGCTGACCGAAGTCCAATACATCAAGCACGGCGAAACCAAAAACTTCGCCATCGTCGATGCGGCGATGAATGACCTGATGCGTCCGGCCATGTATGAAGCATGGCACGGTGTCCTGCCGGTAAAACAAAGCACTGCCGCAGCAGCGACCTACGATGTGGTTGGTCCGGTCTGCGAATCCGGCGACTGGCTGGCACGCTCGCGTGAACTGGCGATAGAAGAAGGTGATTTGCTCGCCATCATGTCGGCGGGCGCGTATGGCATGACCATGTCATCCAACTACAACACACGTGGCAGGGCAGCAGAAGTCATGGTGGATGGTGACAAGGTACACCTGATACGCAAGCGTGAAGCTGCCAGTGATTTGTTTGCACTGGAATCACTACTGCCTTAAAGGTATAAACAAGAACGGGACGCAAAGCATCCCGTTTTTTTATGTTGCGCGCCGCGCCACTACCGGTGTCTGCGCACGTTTTTGCCACCACCAGACGACCCGCAGCAACAACAATACACCGACGATAGAACCGAAGATAATCGGCTGCTCAAAATCGTGCTTGCCCGCCTTCATCCACCAGTAATGCAAAATCCCCAGCAATGCGATCGCGTAGATCAGGCGATGCAGCCATTGCCAGCGCTTACCGCCCAGCCGTTTGACCATGCCATTGGTACTCGTTACTGCGAGCGGGATCAGCAACACAAACGCCGTGAAGCCCACGGTAATGAACGGGCGCTTCAATACATCTGCCCACATCTCGCTGACATCAAAGAAATGATCGAACCAGAAGAAAGTCATGAAATGCAGGCTGGCGTAAAAGAAGGCAAACAAACCCAGCATGCGGCGCAGCTTGAGCAACCAGTTCCATTTGCTGAAGCGACGTAGCGGCGTGATCGCCAGCGTCATGCACAGGAAGTATAAAGTCCAGTCACCCGTATTGCGCGTAATGAACTCAATAGGATTGGCGCCCAGCTGATCTGTTACCGTGAACACGGCGAGCCGGGCGAAAGGCAGCAAAGCCAGCAGGAACAGCACGCATTTCACCAGCGTGAGTTGGCGCGGAGTAGGATTAATATTCATGATGCTTAATTCGTCAGCCGCGCCTAAAGGTTACAGACGTAACTCAGAAAAATTTCTTCAAATCCATGCCAGTGTACAAAGACGCAACCTGGCTATAGCCGTTAAACATCAGGGTCGGGCGCTTCTTGGTGAACAAGCCGTCTTCACCGATACGACGCTCGCTGGCTTGCGACCAGCGCGGATGATCGACTTGCGGATTCACATTCGAATAAAAGCCGTACTCGCGCGGCGCAGCCAGGTTCCACGCGGTACGCGGCTGCTCTTTGACAAAGCGGATCTTGACGATGGACTTGGCCGATTTGAAGCCATACTTCCACGGCGTCACGATACGTACAGGCGCGCCGTTCTGGTTCGGCAATACTTCGCCATACATGCCCAGCGTCAACAGCGTCAGCGGATGATTCGCCTCGTCTAGACGCAGGCCCTCTACATAAGGCCAGTCCAGCACGGCGCGATTCAAGCCATGCATAGCTTCCTTATCGGCGACGGTCACGAATTCGACGTACTTGGCATTGGAGTTCGGCTCAACTTTCTTAATCAACTCCGACAATGAATAACCTATCCACGGAATCACCATCGACCAACCTTCGACACAACGCAGGCGATAGACACGTTCTTCCAGTGGTGCCAGCTTCAACAGGCTGTCCAAATCCAGCGTCATCGGCTTCTTGATTTCACCTTCTATGGACACGGTCCACGGCCGCGTCTTCAAGGCCGATGCATAGCGTGCCGGGCTTTCCTTGTCGGTGCCGAACTCGTAATAATTATTGTAGGTCGTCGCATCTTTATATGACGTTTGCTTGTCGAGCACAACGTAGGCGGGATTTTGCTGTGCCGCCAGCTTTTGCGCGGCAGGCGCGGCGAAGGCTTCGCGCGAAGCCATCTCCAGCAAAGCGCCGCCTGCGATAGAACCAAGCGCAAGTTTGCGGATAAAGTCACGCCGCGACTCAAAAACCTGGCGCGGCGTGATTTCAGATGCAAACGGGAGGTCTATTCCGTTCGGATTACGTTTGATCAACATGGCAACTCCGTATGACGATTGTGCTCATTAGTCTGATTCAGACTCGCCAACCTTACAGGAGTTTCAAAATAGAAAGGGGAAACTGAAAATTCAGTCTCCCCTCTTCGCACCACTTTAAAAGTGTGTATTTTATTTAAAATCGGATCTTACAGTTCACCGTAGGAATGCAAGCCGGACAGGAACATATTCACACCAAGGAAGGCGAAAGTTGTCACCAGCAAACCGATAACGGCCCACCAGGCTGCGATCTTGCCGCGCAAACCCTTCATCAGGCGCATATGCAACCAGGACGCATAGTTAAGCCAGACGATCAGTGCCCACGTTTCTTTCGGATCCCACGACCAGTAACCACCCCATGCTTCGGCCGCCCACAAGGCACCGAGAATGGTGGCGATGGTGAAGAAAGCGAAGCCGACGGCAATCGCCTTGTACATCACGTCATCCAACACTTCCAGCGCAGGCAAGCGGTCCACCAGCATGCCGTGCGATTTCAACAGGTAAGCGATGGCCACCATCGCCGCCAGTGCAAAGGTGCCGTAGCCGATGAAATTGGCCGGCACATGTATCTTCATCCACCAGCTTTGCAGGGCCGGTACCAAAGGCTGGATTTCCGCCGCATCACGCGTGACGGTGTACCAGAGCAGGAAGCCAACCGCCGCCGAAATCACCAGCAATACAAACGGGCCCAATTGACGCGTTGCATACACTTGTTCGTAGTACAAATAAAACAAGGCGGTGATCATGCAGAACAGGATGAATACTTCATACAGGTTGGAAACCGGGATATGGCCGACATCCGCACCTATCAGGTAAGACTCATACCAGCGTACCAGCATGCCGGTGAACCCCATCACCACTGCAGCCCAGCACAATTTGCTGCCAAGCGAAGCGCCAGTCGCCGAGCGCGTAATCAGGCCACCCCAGTAAAACACCGTAGATAAGAGGAAGAGCGTACTCATCCACAGGATTGCGGACTGGCTGGACAATAAATATTTGAGGAAGAACTTTTGGTCGGCCATTGCCAGCGCGCCGCCGTACATGGCAATCGCGGAAAGCGACAAGACTGCCAGCAAAGCCATCAGCCAACGTACCGATTTCCAGTGCCAGCCAAGCCAGGCAAAAGTCGGAGCTGCCAGGACGAGGATCACTTCCTCGTAAATATCCATGTGATGGCCAAAGCGATTCAGCGCAAACAGGGACGCTGCCAATAAGGCGGCACCGTACAACCAATCGAGCGCGGTCAAGCGCTTGAAGAAACCCGGAGGCTGCGTATAAATCTGCTCTTGTACTGCGTCCATTGCTATCTCCGTAATGATTACTACCGGCTGACCCGCAAGCCATGCTCAGTGTAAATTCTTTATGTGTATCCGGAACTCATTTCACAAATATACGTGATATGCGCTCTTATATAAAAGCAGAACCACAAGTGCGACCCGGACCCTGCTTATTTCTGTGGCGATCCGGCTTGCAGCAACTGCTGTTTAAATATTTCAAATTCTTTCTCGAAATCCAGCGTCTTGCGTTGTGAACTCATTGCCATAATCGCATGTGCACCGCCATCATCCTCTGCCTTGATCCAGATCCAGACCCTGCGTTCGCGTATATAGAACATCGAGAACACACCGAGCACCAGTAACAGGCAACCGAAATAAACAATGTTTTTCCCTGGTGAACGTGTGACTTGCAAGACCGAAGCCTTGACTTCATCAAAGCCCTGCAACTGCAGGTAAACCGGCGCACCGTAGAAGAATGCATCGGAAATGGCATTCGTCGCCAGTTGCAGGAAGCGGCCATGCTTTTCATCCAGCTCGACCGGCTTCAAGCCTTCTTTCTCGCGTGCAATCTGCCACAAATCCCACATGCTGCCATTCATGATTTTCATGAAAATATCGGCGGCTTTTTCCTGATCCTGCGCCGGGATGCGTTCCAGGAACTTCGACACGGCAATATAACCCGCATCCTGTCCGTCACCGGCAAAAATTGTCAAACCCTTCAGGGCCGAAGCCTGCAATTGCGCGCGCAGGGCGCTGACGCCATCGCGTGCTTCCGGCAACGCACGTTGTGCATAACGCTGTGCAGCAAGTTCACGCAATTGCGGATTGAGGATGGCGGCACGCAAACGCATCCACTCATCCACCGTATCGTTATCATCAGCGGGGATCCTCAAGAAGCGGAACTGGTCTGCTGGCGATTCACGCATACCGGCAAGGAACACATATGCACCGTCAACCAGCACCGGTTGCATATAGTTGTGATATTCACGCGCCTGGCCGTTGCGATCGCGCAATTTGTATTGCACGCTAGGGCCGACATTTTTCAGGTCTTTATTATTGGCACTCTTTGCCGCCGAACCCAGATGCTTGTCAAAACTTGAAGACAAACCCTGGTTCGGATTCACCGCCCGCACATCCTGTCCATTCTTCGCCATATTCTCGACATTGAAGGCGCGGAAGCCGGACCACTCGACCGTGTAATCAGCATTTTTTCCGGAAGCAGCCAACGGCGTGGTATTACCCACTTCGCCCTGTAAAGAGAAGGCGGCATGTGCAGCTCCCTGCATCGGGTAACCGGTAACTTTCAGCTTGCTGCCGCCATCTTCAAATGAAGACTGGTAGACCGCTACACCACGATAGATCAAAGGTTCGTTCACCTTGATCGTCGCCGGGAAAACTTTGCCGTTTTCATGATCCGTCACCACCACCTCACTGGCAAACAATTTCGGCATGCCGGTCGAGTAGTAATCGATGATGAAACGCTTGAGCTGGATCGTGAATGGCAAATCCTGGATCAGTACGCCATCCTGCTGTGAAATGATGGCGGTACTGCTACTGCTTCCTTCCGGAATCAGGGTATTGCCGCGGAAAGTCGGATTGCCCAAACCCAGGCGATGTTGCTCAGGTATCTGCGCAATGATGCCGTTGCCGGCGAACGGTGTTTTATTAAAGAGCAGCTTTTGTACACGTATCGGCAAGTCGGAATCGAGCAAGCCGCCGAGGCAGATAATCACGATGGACGCGTGTGCAAAGATATAGCCCCATTTATTCGCAGCACCTTGCTTGGCCGCAATCAGGGTCGCATTTTCTTTTTCGACTACCTTGGTTTTATAGCCGTTCGCGGTAACGCGTGCCAAGGTTTGCGCTGTCAGCGCCGCACGCGAAATATCGACACGCCATTCCGCCTTGTGATGGAAGTTGCGCAACGATTGTTCGCGCACATTTTCGCGCCAGCTGCGCATGTCTTTCAACATCTTGGGAGCGTTGCGCAACAGGCACAGCGAAGTGGAAACGACCAGGAAGCCCATGATCACCAGGAACCACCAGGTGGAGTACACCGCGTACAGGTTCAGCTTGCTGAAGACTTCGAACCAGAAAGGGCCGAACTGATTGACGTAATTCGTCATCGGTTCGTTTTGCTTGAGGACGGTACCGATAATCGATGCAATCGAAATCAGTGTCAGCAAACTGATTGCAAAACGCATCGAGGACAGCAATTCAACACTATCTGCCAACCAACGGCGGCTGGTTTTCAGTTCCCAACCGCCCGTGCTTGTTTCTGTTTCACTTGTCATTACTTCATCCTCAATCTACTGCGGTCGGCCAGATGCACAGCCATAAATTAGCTGTTTGGCACGATGTCTCCGTATAAAGCAAAAAGGGGTAGCCTGAGCCACCCCTTTTTTTTATTTTCTGGCGCTTATTTTATTATTTCAAGCCAGCGACGTAATCCGATACTGCCTGAATTTCTTCATCCGACATCCGCTTGGCAACAGTTGTCATCGGCTCGCTATTTTTACGCGTGCCGTTACGGAAGTTGATCAGTTGAGCCGCAGTGTAAGTCTGGTGTTGACCAGCCAGGCGTGGATACTGTGCCGGCAAGCCTGCACCGTTGGCGCTATGGCAAGCTGCGCAAGCCGGGACATTCTTCTCGGCGATACCACCACGGTAAATTTTCTTGCCCAGTTCAACCGTATCTTTGTTCTTCGCGGCGCCCGGACTTGGCTTTTGCTTGGCCAGGTAAGCGATGACGTTCTGGATATCTTCTTCCGTCATGCCCTTGGCAATCGGCGCCATGATCGCGTTATTACGCGCCGGGCCTTTGAAATCGACTAATTGTTTATGGATGTAAGCACCGTGCTGACCCGTCAATTTCGGGTTCTCGGCGATGCTGGAGTTGCCGGCAGCGCCGTGGCAGGCGATACAGGCTGTGACATTACGGGTTGCGTCGCCTGTGTTGTAGAGGGCTTCTCCTTTGGCTGGATCGGCTTTGACTACTTTCTTATCTTCAGAAGCATTAGCGGTAGAGGCAATTGCCAATAGCGCAACGAACAAGGATTTTACGATTGGTATACAAATACGATTCATTCAAACACCCTGGAGACTTATTAAAATTCTGCCCTATTGGCGACTTTATACTGCCACTTAAGATGCTAGTTCGCTTCTGCGGCGCAACAATGCGTAACCACTCATTGTACAATAGCTTTCCGGCATTTTTGCCACCCCTTAAGCATTTTCTCCCATCCTATGTCCCTACTTTGGCAAGCCCGCTTCTTCACCACGGTCAATCATCTCCGTGACTTGCCAAAAACGCAAGTTCCCGAGATTGCATTCGCCGGCCGCTCTAACGCTGGTAAATCAACCGCGATCAACATCCTGTGCAACCAGAAAAAACTGGCTTTTGCGTCCAAAACCCCGGGCCGCACACAGCATATCAATTATTTTTCCATCGGTGGCGCCCATGTCGGGCAGCATCGCAAAGACGAAACCAAGGTCGATGAAATCCGCGCCCTGCTGGTCGATCTGCCCGGCTACGGCTATGCCGAAGTATCCGGCTCTGCCAAACTGCACTGGCAGGAATTGCTGGGCGATTATGTACAGCGCCGTGAACAGCTGGCAGCCCTGGTCCTGATCGTCGACTCGCGCCGCCCATTTACCGAACTCGATATCCAGATGCTGGAATGGTTTGCCCCTACCGGCAAACCGATTCACTGCCTGTTAACAAAATCCGACAAACTCAACCGCAACGATGCCGCCAATGCGCTGCGCACCGCGCGTACCATATTGGGTAGTTATGTCGATGAAAACGGCCAGCCGTTTCCATTCACGGCGCAAATGTTTTCGGCGCTCAAACGCAGCGGCCTGGACGAAGCCAATGACAAGATAATAGAGTTGCTCGGTTTGAATGAAGCGCCACAGGAAGAATCGAACGGTCCTGCCGCAAACGATGTCTGAAGATAAAGGCGCCGGGCAAAAAAAGGCCCTGGAGAAAGGGGAGTATCTCCAGGGCAATAACGCCATATCGCGCTTGTGCGACCTGGCCCCGCTCAGGGAGGAGAAGCGGGAGATGCAAAGCACCTGCTACTAGGAGCGGCAGGCGGCGAAAAAGTTTCAATTATTTTTCTCCGTTTCGTTTTTTAGTAATCTTGATAACCCTCATTTCGTCGAAGACCGCCATGTCCAAACTTTTACAAAATGCCCAATTCCCCGCCCTGCGTATGCGCCGCATGCGCAAGGACGCGTTTTCGCGCGCGATGATGCGTGAACATGTGGTGACAGCTGCTGACTTGATTTATCCGGTCTTCATCACCGAAGGCGAGAACCAGCGCGAGAAAGTGTCGTCGATGCCGGGTGTTGAACGCCTGTCAGTCGATCTGCTGTTGAGCGTGGCGGAAGAATGCGTCGAGTTGAATATCCCGGTCATGGCCTTGTTCCCGGTGATCCAGGCTTCATTGAAGACGCCGGACGGTATCGAAGCCTGCAATCCAAACGGCCTGGTTCCACGCGCGGTACGCGAATTGAAAAAACGCTTCCCGGAGCTGGGAATCTTGACAGATGTTGCGCTCGACCCTTACACCAGCCACGGTCAGGACGGCGTACTGGATGCGCATGGTTATGTACTCAATGATGAGACCTGCGCCATCCTCACCAAGCAGGCCCTGGCGCAAGCTGAAGCCGGCGTCGACATCGTCGCTCCGTCAGACATGATGGATGGCCGTATCGGCGCGATACGTTCGGCGCTGGAATCGCACCATCATATTTACACCCGCATCATGGCTTACTCCGCCAAGTACGCTTCGGCATTTTATGGCCCGTTCCGTGACGCGGTCGGCTCCTCCGCCACGCTGGGCAAGAGCAATAAATCAACTTACCAGATGGATCCGGCCAATAGCGATGAAGCATTGCGCGAAGTCGCGCTGGACCTGGCCGAAGGCGCCGATATGGTGATGGTCAAACCGGGCATGCCTTATCTGGACATCGTGCGTCGCGTCAAGGATGAATTCAAGGTTCCGACCTTTGCGTATCAGGTCAGCGGTGAGTACGCGATGATCAAGGCGGCCGCACAGCAAGGCTGGCTGGATCACGACAAGACCATGATGGAAGCCATGATTGCCTTCAAACGTGCTGGTGCTGACGGCGTGTTGACTTACTTCGCACGCGATATCGCACGTCGCCTCAAACTGGGGTAAAACTTATCCGCAGCCGGACATAAAAAAAGCATCCAGATGGATGCTTTTTTATTTACCGCGTTCAGATTATTTATTCGGCTGTGGCGTCAGGCGCAGATAAGGACGCTCTGCTTTGAAGCCCTTAGGATACTTTTGCTTGATGACAGCTTCATCTTGCACGGTCAGAGGAATAATGACATCGTCACCATCGCGCCAGTTACCCGGCGTTGCGACAGTATAGCCATCAGTCAATTGCAATGCATCGATCACGCGCAAGACTTCATCGAAGTTGCGGCCCGTGCTCATTGGATAGGTAATCGTCAGCCGGATTTTCTTTTGCGGATCGATGACGAACAGCGAACGCACGGTAGCCGTCGCCGATTGGTTTGGATGAATCATGTCATACAAGGTAGAAACCGATTTATCCGCATCTGCAACGATAGGAAAACCAACCACGGTTTTTTGTGTAGCTTCGATATCCTTGATCCACTCCACGTGTTTTTCGGCTGGATCGACGGACAAGGCAATCGCTTTCACATTGCGTTTGTCGAATTCAGGTTTCAGCTTGGCTGTCAGGCCCAGTTCAGTGGTGCAAACCGGCGTAAAGTCAGCCGGATGCGAAAATAAAACAACCCAGGAATCGCCTGCCCATTCGTGAAATTTTATTTTGCCGATCGACGAATCTTGCGTGAAATCGGGGGCAGTATCGCCTAAACGTAAAGTCATTGCTTTCTCCTTAACACTGTAATCATCAAAGTCTGACTATAGCCCGGCCAGACAACTTTCCCAACGACAAATAACAACTATACAAATAACGGGGAGCTATGATCATAGCGCAAGCAGCGCCGCACTTAAAACTGCTTGATCAAGGCCAACGATTGCGTGAACTTGTCTGCGTTCTGGAAACCGATGACGCGTCCGCCTTGGATCTCCTGCCCCGCCTTGTCAAAGAAAATAATGCCCGGCGGTCCGAATAAATTGAAGCGCCGCAACATGGCTTTATCTTCCGCATCATTCGCCGTCACATCGACCTGCAACAAGACCATTTCAGCGAAGTGTGTACGCACACGCTGATCGGTGAAAGTCAGCTTCTCCATTTCGATACAGGAAACACACCAATCCGCATAGAAATCCAGCATCACATGCTTGCCTTTGGCTTGCACCAAAGCAGCATCCAGGTCCGCCACCGTCTTGACACGTTTGAAGCTCACCTTTTCCTGTCGCTCACCCTGCAAATGTTCCAGCGGTGCCAATGCATCACGGCCACCGGTTGCGACACCGACCAATTGCAGCATCCCAAGTACGACGCAAATCAAGCCGACCGCTTTCGAGAACCAGCCGCCTTTTGCACCCCACAATAAATAGGCACCATAGCCAACCAGCAATGCAGTCCAGCCGAGCATTTGCGCCACGGCAGGAATCACCGGAGACACCATCCACAAGGCGACAGCCAGCATCAGCACGCCAAAGAAACGCTTGACCGCATCCATCCACATCCCGGCACGCGGCAACAAGGCACCAGCCGACAAGCCGACAAGCAACAGCGGCACGCTCATACCTATCGCCATTGCAAACAAGGCACTGCCACCTATCATCACATCGCGGGTCTGGCTGATATATACCAAGGCACCGGCCAAAGGCGCCGCCACGCAAGGACCGACGATCAGCGCCGACAAGGCACCCATGACAAACACCCCGATCAGCTTGCCGGCAGACTGCTTCTCGGACGCTTGCGTCAAACGCGTTTGTATTGCTGCCGGCATTTGCAATTGATAGACATCGAACATCGACAAGGCCAGTACCGCCATCAGGATCGCAAAGGTACCCAGCACCCAGGGATTCTGCAGCGCCGCGGCCAAACCTTCACCGATCAGGCCGGCTGCAGTGCCAAGCAGGGTGTAGACGATCGCCATCCCGAGCGAGTACACCAGCGCCAGTACAAAACCGCGGCTGCGTTTAACTTGCGTACCCTCACCCACGATGATGCTGGAAAGGATAGGCACCATGGGCAAGACACAAGGTGTGAATGCCAGTCCCAGCCCGAGCAGGAAAAACAGCGGCAGGATGGCCAGCAACTTCCCGCTTTTCAGCGAACGTTCTATCTGGCCCATTTCAGATTCCGGCAAGGCATTTCCTGCCTGAGCTGTTGAAGCGGACGATGCAAGTACTTCGACATTCCCGCCGGCAACCGAGAAACGTGCTTCAGAATCCATGGGCGAATAACAGAGCCCCTTATCGGAACAGCCCTGGCTGGTCGCAATCAGCGTGAAAGGTGCAGAAGCTTCGACCGGTATGCGTATCGTCACGCTCTTGCGGTAAGTCTCTACATCTTTCTGAAAGGTTTCATCGAATTTAATTTTGCCGTCAGGGATTTGCGGCTCGCCCAAGGTTGCGCCCGTTGCGCGGAATGCAAAGCGTTCGCGGTACATGTAGTAGCCGTCTGCAATCGCATAGGTGACGGCGATGGTGTGCGCATCATCCATGCGCGCAGAAAACTGAAATGCTACTTCAGGCGCGAGAAATTCTTCATCCGCATGTGCCGCCGACGCCAGCAGGCCGAGCATGAAGGCACAGCCCAGCACAAGCATGAACTTGTTGAACAGCGCTGCAACGCGATGTATGCCCAAGGGCATAAGCACCTGATTCTTAAACATTTCTATCCTTGTTGGTTTCCTGCCTGATCCAGTCCAGATATGCCGGCAAGCCTGGGCCGACTGGAAGAGCAATAATTTCGGGGACTTCATACGGATGCATGGATTTGATCGCTGCTTCCAGCTCAGCATATAGCGCTTGCGTAGTTTTGATCTGCAACGCAACTTCAGTCGCCTCTTCCAGCGCACCTTGCCAACGATACATCGAATGCACTGCAGGCAGGATATTCACGCATGCCGCCAAACGCTGTTCGAGCAGATGCCGCGCCAGTTTCTTTGCAAGCTCCAGATCCGGCACATTGCTATATACGAGCAATACTTGCGCTGGTATCGACATCGTTACACGCCCTTCGTTCAATTCAACAGACGCTTACGCGTCAATACGACCGCTGCATAAAAAGCGACAACACAATATGCCAGCAGTATCGCGATATCCAGCCAAGGTGTAGGCGGCCAATGTCCCAATAATAATGGACGCACCAAATTCACCGCAGCACCCAAAGGCAGGACGCCGGCTATACCCTGTAGCCATCCTGGCAACTGCGCCACCGGATAATACACACCTGACAAGAAAACCATAGGGGTGAGCACCAGCGTGAAGTAATAGGTAAAGAAATCATAACCTTTAGCCAAGGCATTCATCACCAAGCCCAGCGATGCAAACATCATCCCGATCAGGAATAGCAAAGGCAACACCAGCAAGGTATGCCAATGCAAACCTATGCCCAGTGCAAAGATCACGCACAGGATCGCCACACCGGAAATCAGCGCCTTGGTCGCCGCCCATAACATTTCGGCCACGACCACATCATCCAAAGCCAGTGGCGCATTCAATAAAGCTTCCCAGGTCTTTTGCACATGCATGCGCGAAAATGCCGAGTACAGCGCTTCAAATGAAGCCGCCATCATAATGGACATGCAAATCGAAGCAGAAGCCAGGTACTGGATATAAGGAATACCATCGACATGCGTCAGCAAACTGCCCAAACCATAACCGAAAGCAAGCAAGGTAATCAAGGGATCGGCGATATTGCCGAGCACACTGGCGCCGGCCAGTTTTTTCCAGACCAGGAAATTCCTGCGCCAGATCGGAAAGGCACGTTGGGAAAATACCGGCAATGCATATAGGGTCGATTTCAATCCCGCATCTCCCGTCCGGTTAGTTTGAGGAATACATCTTCCAGATTCGCCGGGCGATGCACGTAACGGACATTCGATGTTTGCGCCAAACCATGCAGCAAGGGCTGCGCATCGTCGGTATAGCAGAATATGGTTTCGCCGCTGACTTCATAGCGCGTTGCCTGCGCCCGTCCCTGCTGCGCGCCCCAGGCCGCTGCACCATCACCATAGACTTCCAGCACCTGGCTTTCTATATGTTGCGCAATCAGTTCGCGCGGTGAGCCCTCGGCAATCAGCTTGCCATAATCCATCACTGCCAGGCGGTCACACAGGCGCTCGGCCTCATCCATGAAGTGGGTCGTCAGGAATATTGTTTTGCCGCGTGCCAGCAAGGCCTTGAGGCGCTCCCAGATCATGTGGCGTGCCTGCGGATCCAGCCCGGTCGTCGGCTCATCCATAAAAATCAGGTCCGGATCGTTGACCAATGCACGCGCCAGGGTCAGGCGCCGCCGCATACCGCCGGATAGCTCACCGATCTGCGCATCCTTTTTATTCGTCAGGTTGGCAAACTCCAGTAAAGACGGGATACGCGCCTGTATGGTTTTGTCGGGAATGCCAAAGTAGCGGCCAAAGACCAGCAGGTTTTCTTCTACCGTAAAGTCAGGATCGAGGTTGTCACCCTGTGGCACGACCCCGACCCGTGCGCGTGCTTCCCGCGCATGTGCCGGGATCGCGTGGTCAACCAGGGTAATGCTGCCGCTATCCGGTGCAGTCAGGCCCAGGCACAAGCGCAAGGTAGTTGTCTTGCCCGCACCGTTGGGACCGAGCAAACCATAGCACTCGCCGCGCCGCAGGGCGAAGGACAGGCCGTCTATCACTTTGGTACCGGAACCGTTGCGACCAAAGGATTTATGCAGATCGGCAACGGCGAGGATGGCTGGGTCTGGCATAGGCAAGTAACGTTAAGTTAACTATGCCCATCTTGCCACAAGCGCGCATGCAGGATGCCACCCGGAAAAGCAAAAAGCCAGGCTAGGCCTGGCTTTTTTGTTTGCTAACAAGCAGCTTATTCGCCGCTGTTGTCTTCTACTGCTTCGGTGGTGTCTGGACGATCAACCAGTTCAACGAATGCCATAGGTGCATTGTCGCCAACGCGGAAACCCATTTTCAAGATGCGCAGGTAGCCGCCATTGCGGTTTGCGTAACGTGGGCCCAATTCAGCGAACAGTTTGACAACCATTTCGCGATCACGCAGACGGTTGAATGCGAGGCGTTTGTTTGCCAGGCTGTCGGTTTTGCCCAAAGTCAGGATCGGTTCGATCACGCGACGCAGTTCTTTTGCTTTTGGCAATGTTGTTTTGATTGCTTCGTGACGCAGCAGCGAAACAGTCATGTTGCGCAACATCGCGAGACGGTGCGAAGAGGTACGATTTAATTTACGGAGGCCGTGACGGTGACGCATGGTAATACCTTTCTAGTTGAGTTTAAATCCAGTTCTTCTATCGCCACTTTGCAGGGACGCGGACCGGTATCTATATTTTTACGACGGTGGATTCTACTACAAAAGGGATAGGGTTGCCCCTATCCCCATTACTAATTACTTCTCCAAACCGGCTGGTGGCCAGTTTTCGAGTTTCATGCCCAAAGTCAAACCGCGGGATGCCAGTACTTCCTTGATTTCATTCAGGGACTTACGGCCGAGGTTAGGCGTTTTCAACAGTTCATTTTCGCTACGTTGGATCAGATCACCAATGTAGTAAATGTTTTCTGCTTTGAGGCAGTTAGCCGAACGCACTGTCAGTTCCAGATCATCAACTGGACGCAACAGGATAGGATCAACTGCAGGTGCACGCGATGGTGCATCTGCCGGTGCTTCCGTACCTTCCAGAGCCGCGAATACATTCAGTTGATCAACCAGGACGCGTGCCGATTGACGGATCGCTTCTTCCGGCGAGATCACACCGTTGGTTTCGATGTTGATGACCAGTTTGTCCAGATCGGTACGTTGTTCAACGCGAGCCGATTCAACAGCGTAGGAAACACGACGTACAGGCGAGAACGAAGCGTCCAGAATGATACGGCCAATTGTCTTGTTGGTATCTTCGGACAGGCGACGTACGTTACCTGGTACATAACCGCGGCCTTTTTCGACTTTGATTTGCATGTCGAGTTTGCCGCCAGCGGTCAGGTGGGCAATCACGTGATCCGGATTAACCAGCTCTACGTCGTGTGGCAATTCGATATCGGATGCCAACACTGCGCCTTCGCCGTCTTTCTTCAGGGTCAGGGTGACGTCGTCACGGTTGTGCAATTTGAACACAACGCCCTTCAGGTTCAACAACAGATCAACAACGTCTTCCTGCACGCCGTCGAGTGAAGAATATTCGTGCACAACACCGGCGATTGTCACTTCAGTCGGCGCGTAGCCAACCATCGATGACAACAGGACGCGACGCAGCGCGTTACCGAGTGTGTGGCCGTAGCCGCGTTCAAACGGCTCCATCACGACTTTGGCGTGACCGGCACCGAGTACTTCAACTTCAATAATACGTGGCTTCAACAAACTGTTTTGCATGAAATGTCCTTTTCAATACCCTCGGCTCATTACACCGATAAGGCTGATGGCATTACGAGAAAAGCCCACCAGAAGGTGGGCCGGGATTCTTTATTAACGGGAATACAATTCGACGATCAGCGATTCGTTGACGTCGTTAGCGATTTCGCTGCGATCTGGAGCTGCCTTGTAGGTGCCTTCCATTTTCTTCGCATCAACCGAAACCCAAGAAGGCATACCCGATTGTTCAGCCAGCGACAGGGCTTCAACGATACGCACTTGTTTTTTCGATTTTTCACGAACAGCGATTACGTCGCCTGGTTTAACCTGGTACGAAGCGATGTTGACAACGATACCGTTGACGGTGAACGCTTTGTGCGAAACCAACTGACGGCCTTCAGCACGTGTCGAACCGAAACCCATACGATATACAACGTTGTCCAGACGCGCTTCCAGCAACTTCAACAGTGTTTCACCGGTGTTGCCTTTACGACGATCTGCTTCTGCAAAGTAGCGGCGGAATTGACGTTCCAGGATGCCGTACATGCGTTTTACTTTTTGCTTCTCACGCAATTGATTGCCGTAGTCGGAGGTACGAGCACCGGAAGTGCGACCATGTTGACCAGGTTTCGAATCAAGTTTGCATTTCGAGTCCAGCGAACGACGTGCGCTTTTCAGGAAAAGGTCGGTACCTTCACGACGGGAGAGCTTTGCTTTAGGTCCAATATAACGTGCCACGAGAATTTCCTTTAAATATATGACGCTCCGAATGAATTTTTTGTTTATTAAAATTCATCACAAATTCACTGAGCGCTAGTCTGTGCGGCGTGCAACAGACGGTGGGCTTAAGAACAAAACCCGCCAAGGTCTTTGGCGGGCCAATTACGGTACAACAAACTACCGTTAATACAACAAATGCTTAGATACGACGACGCTTTGGTGGGCGGCAACCGTTATGTGGCACTGGTGTAACGTCTTGAATCTGGGTAATTTTGATACCCAGGTTGTTCAACGCACGCACTGCCGATTCACGGCCTGGGCCTGGGCCCTTGATGCGAACTTCCAGATTCTTGATACCGCATTCGATCGCGACTTTACCTGCTGCTTCAGCTGCAACCTGCGCTGCAAACGGGGTCGATTTACGCGAACCCTTGAAGCCGGCACCGCCAGACGTTGCCCATGACAGCGCATTGCCTTGACGATCGGTGATCGTAATGATGGTGTTGTTGAAAGACGCGTGTACGTGCGCGATGCCTTCAGCAACGTTCTTTTTAACTTTCTTACGCACACGTGCTGCTGCGGCGTTATTAGGTGCTTTTGCCATTATTCTTTCCTTGAATCCGACGTCTAATCGAACTGCTTACTTGAATTATTTCTTCAGCGATTGTGCTGCTTTACGCGGACCCTTGCGAGTACGTGCATTCGTACGGGTACGTTGACCACGGCAAGGCAAACCTTTGCGATGACGCATACCACGATAGCAACCCAAGTCCATCAGGCGCTTGATGTTCATCGAGAGTTCACGGCGCAGATCGCCTTCAACGATGAATTTTGCAATCTCATCGCGCAGCTTCTCGAGCTCGTTGTCGTCCAGATCTTTGACCTTTTTAGTGGTCGGAACACCGGCTGTGTCGCAAATCTTTTGCGAACGTGGGCGGCCAATACCATAAATAGCTGTCAAGCCGATTACGGTATGTTGATGGTTGGGTACGTTTACCCCTGCGATACGTGCCATTCGTTATTCCTCAATCAATAACGTTAAATTAACCTTGGCGCTGCTTATGACGCGGTTCGATGCAAATTACTCGAACGACGCCCTTGCGCTTGATGATCTTACAGTTGCGGCAGATCCGCTTAACTGATGCGAGCACTTTCATTTTTGCCCTCTTTCTTACAGTTCTTGATTCGTTTTTAAAGTTACTTAGTACGGAACACGATACGTGCCCTACTTAAATCATAAGGTGTCAACTCTACCGTCACCTTGTCGCCAGGCAGAATGCGAATATAGTTCATGCGCATTTTTCCTGAAATATGACCAAGCACTACGTGCCCATTTTCCAACTTAACTCGAAATGTTGCGTTTGGGAGATTTTCTAGAATCTCCCCCTGCATTTGGATTACGTCGTCTTTTGCCATTCGTTTGCCCGTTTTCCTTCGCGCTTAGCGCGTTGGAATCCCGCCCTTGAAATTCGCTTTGCGGAGCAACGATTCATATTGCTGCGACATCACGTAGTTTTGCACCTGTGCCATGAAGTCCATCGTTACCACCACAATAATCAGAAGCGATGTTCCACCGAAATAGAACGGTACCTTCCAGCGCGCAATCAAGAACTCAGGTAGCAAACACACCAGCGTAATGTAAACCGCGCCAGCCAATGTCAACCGAGTCAGAATCTTGTCAATATACCGAGCGGTTTGATCACCCGGACGAATACCCGGAACAAACGCACCACTCTTCTTCAAATTATCGGCTGTCTCTTTGCTGTTAAATACCAAAGCGGTATAGAAGAAGCAGAAGAAAACAATCGCAGCAGCATACAGCAAAGCGTGAATCGGTTCACCTGGTGCCATCGAGGCGGCCAGATCTTTCAGGAAACCGACGAACTTGCTTGTCGTTTCCCCCGATGTGAACCAGCTCGTAATCGTCGCCGGGAACAAAATAATCGACGAGGCGAAAATTGGAGGAATCACACCAGCCATGTTCAGCTTCAGCGGCAAATGACTGCTTTGACCACCGTAAATCTTGTTACCCACTTGACGCTTGGCATAGTTCACCAAGATCTTGCGTTGGCCGCGTTCAATGAACACCACCAGATACGTTACTGCAGCAACCACTACACAGATCAGAATCGCCGACAGTGCATTCATCGAACCGGTGCGAACCAATTCAAACAAACCTGCAACTGCGCTTGGCAAACCTGCTGCGATACCTGCAAAGATGATGATCGAGATACCGTTACCCAAACCGCGCTCGGTAATTTGTTCGCCCAACCACATCAAAAACATTGTGCCGGTAACCAGCGTGATTACTGTCGTGAGGCGGAACGCCATGCCCGGGTCAATGACCAGGCCAATTTGCGATTCCAGCGCCACTGCGATACCCAAGCCCTGGAAGGTCGCCAATAACAACGTGCCGTAGCGCGTGTATTGGGTGATCTTACGACGGCCGGATTCGCCTTCTTTCTTTAGCGCTTCCAACTGCGGAGACACTACCGACATTAATTGCATGATGATCGATGCAGAAATGTACGGCATGATACCGAGCGCAAAAATCGTAAAGCGGGACAACGCGCCACCCGAGAACATGTTGAACATGCCCAAGATACCGCCCTGATTCTGCTTAAACAACTGCGCTAACTGTTCCGGATCAATTCCTGGTACAGGAATGTGTGCACCGATACGAAATACTACTAATGCACCGAGCAAGAACCAGAGGCGACCCCATGGAAATCCACTTGTCGCACCCTTAGCAAGCTGAGGAGTAGTCGCCAATGTTTACTCCGTTATCAGACTACAAACTTAAGCAACCGAACCGCCAGCTGCTTCGATAGCTGCTTTTGCGCCTTTTGTTGCGATCAAGCCTTTGACGGTCACTTTTTTAGTGATCGAGCCGGACAGGATCACGCGAACGACACGTGCGAGCTCACCGATGACGCCAGCTTGTTTCAATGCCAGGATATCGATTTCCGTAACTGGCAATGCTTCCAGGTCGGACAAGCGAACTTCTGCTTTGTAAGGCGTTGCCAGCGATTTGAAACCACGCTTAGGCAAACGACGTTGCAAAGGCATTTGACCGCCTTCGAAACCGACTTTATGGAAACCGCCTGAACGGGATTTTTGACCTTTGTGACCACGGCCCGATGTCTTACCCAGACCGGAACCGATGCCACGGCCGACGCGGCGTTTGTAATGCTTGGCGCCGTCAGCTGGTTGAATGCTATTCAATTCCATGATTTTCTCCGTGTGCAAGCCGAGGCTTACGACACTACTTTCACGAGATACGATACTTTGTTAATCATGCCGCGAACTGCCGGTGTGTCTTCCAACTCGGATACCGAGTTGATACCGCGCAAGCCCAGGCCGCGAACGGTAGCGCGATGTGTTTCGCGGGTACCGATCAAACCTTTGACCAATTTAACTTTAACTGTGTTTGCCATTGCGCTCACCTTAGCCCAGGATTTCTTCAACAGACTTACCGCGCTTGGCAGCAATTTCCGAAGCAGTGTTCATCTTTGCCAGGCCGTCCAGAGTTGCACGAACCATGTTGTAAGGGTTGGTCGAACCAGTGGATTTCGCCACAACGTTCGTTACACCCATTACTTCAAAAATTGCGCGCATAGGACCACCAGCGATCACACCAGTACCGTCTTTAGCTGGCAGCATCAAAACTGACGACGCACCGTGCTTACCGGTAACTGTGTGTTGCAAAGTACCGTTTTTCAACGTTACTTTGATCATTTTGCGGCGCGCTTCTTCCATTGCTTTTTGCACTGCGACCGGCACTTCTTTCGATTTGCCTTTGCCCATGCCGATGCGGCCATCGCCATCACCGACTACAGCCAATGCTGCGAAACCCATGATACGACCACCCTTGACCACTTTGGTCACACGGTTGACCGCGATCATTTTTTCGCGCATGCCATCATCCGGCTTATCGCTTTGCATTTTGGATTGCATTTTTGCCATGACGATTCTTCCTTAGAACTTCAGACCAGCTTCACGCGCAGCTTCAGCAACTGCTTTGACGCGGCCGTGATAACGGAAACCGGAGCGATCGAACGCAACTTCGGCGATTCCTGCTTTCAGTGCTTTTTCTGCAACGCGCTTGCCTACCAGTGCAGCAGCGGCAACGTTACCGCCCTTGCCGGACTGACCAGCCAACTCTTGGCGAACTTCAGCTTCGAGTGTCGAGGCAGATGCCAACACTGTGGCATCTGGTCCGATGATGCTGGCGTAGATGTGCAAGTTGGTGCGATGCACTGCCAGGCGATTCACCTTTAACTCGGCAATCTTTGCTCGAGTTTGGCGTCCGCGGCGCAGACGTGATTGTTTCTTATCCATCGTCAACCCTTACTTCTTCTTGGTTTCTTTAATCACAACCACTTCGTCCGAGTAACGAACGCCCTTGCCTTTATAAGGCTCAGGTTCGCGGTACGCACGAACTTCGGCAGCCACCTGACCGACTTTTTGACGGTCAATCCCTTTAATCAGGATCTCAGTTTGTGTCGGCGTTTCCACTTTGACGCCTTGCGGCATCTGGTGCACGACTGGATGCGAGAAACCCAACGAAAGATTCAGCTTGTCACCTTGCGCAGCGGCACGGTAACCAACGCCAACCAGCGTCAATTTCTTTTCGAAGCCTTTAGTTACGCCATTGACCATGTTATTGACCAGTGCGCGCAAGGTACCCGACATCGCATTTGCTTCGCGGCTGTCGTTAGCGACTTTGAAATTCAGTGTGCCGTTGTCGTTTTCAATGTTGACCAGGCCATTCAAGGACTGAGTCAAGCTACCCAACGGGCCTTTAACTGTGATTTGCGCTGCAGTGATTGTCGCTTCCGCGCCACTTGGCAGTGCAATCGGCATTTTACCTACACGAGACATCTTGCACTCCTTAGGCGACGTAGCAAATAACTTCGCCACCGACACCGGTTGCGCGCGCTTTGCGGTCAGTCATAACGCCTTTTGGTGTCGACACAATAGCCACACCCAAACCGTTCATGACGTTTGGAATATCGTCCTTGCCCTTGTAGATGCGCAATCCTGGACGGGATACGCGCTCCAAGCGCTCAATAACTGGACGACCTGCATAATATTTCAAACCGATTTTCAGCTCTGCCTTACCAGCAGCTTCTGTTACGGCGAAGTCTTCAATGTAACCCTCGTCCTTGAGGACGTTTGCAATTGCGATTTTGACTTTCGACGACGGCATTGCTACCGAAGTCTTTTGTACTACTTGCGCATTGCGGATACGGGTCAGCATATCGGCGATAGGATCGCTCATACTCATTGCTTATTCTCCTATTACCAGCTGGCTTTAGTCATACCCGGGATTTCACCACGCATGGCGATTTCACGGAGCTTAATACGGCCCAAACCGAACTTACGGAAAGTGCCACGGGGGCGACCAGTCAAAGTGCAACGGTTACGTTGACGAGTAGGAGCCGAGTTACGTGGCAACGCCTGCAATTTCAGGCGCGCTTCGTAGCGCTCTTCTTCCGACTTCGATTGGTCATCAATGATCGCCTTCAACTCAGCGCGTTTGCCGGCATATTTCTTTACCAGGTCTGCACGCTTTTGTTCACGGTTAATCAGTGCCAGTTTTGCCATGGCAACCTCAGTTTCTGAACGGAAATTTAAATGCGGCGAGAAGCGCTTTTGCTTCATCGTCGGTCTTTGCAGTTGTCGTGATACTGATATTCATACCACGCAATGCATCAATCTTGTCGTACTCAATTTCGGGGAAAATGATCTGCTCTTTCACACCGATATTGTAGTTGCCGCGCCCATCGAACGCCTTGCCGGACACACCACGGAAATCGCGCACACGTGGCAACGCAACTGTGATGAAACGGTCAAGGAACTCGTACATATGAGCACCACGCAAAGTCACCATACAACCGATTGGATAACCTTCGCGAATTTTGAAACCTGCAATCGCCTTACGCGCTTTGGTAACCACTGGTTTTTGACCAGCAATCTTGGTCAAATCGCCAACTGCGTGTTCGATGATTTTCTTGTCCGCAACAGCTTCCGACAAACCCATGTTCAGGGTGATCTTCAGGATGCGCGGAACTTCCATTACCGATTTGTATGCAAATTTTGCAGTCAAATCGCCGACGACTTTTTCTTTATAGAATTCTTGGAGACGGGCCATGATCTCTTAAACCTTCACTGCTTCGCCGCTTGACTTGTAAACGCGGACTTTTTTACCGTCCACATCTTTAAAGCCAGCACGATCTGCCTTGCCGGTTGCAGCATTAAACAATGCAACATTCGACACATGAATTGGCATCAGCTTATCGACGATGCCGCCAGTTGCGCCTGTCATTGGGTTAGGCTTGGTCGCTTTTTTAGCAACGTTGACACCCTCGACAACCACGTAGTTAGCATCAACACGACGTTGCACAACGCCACGTTTGCCTTTGTCTTTGCCAGTCAGCACAATGACTTCGTCGCTTTTACGAATCTTATCCATCACGACTCCTTACAGAACTTCAGGCGCAAGAGAAACGATTTTCATGAAGCGCTCAGTGCGCAATTCACGTGTAACCGGTCCAAAAATACGCGTGCCAATTGGCTCCAGCTTTGCGTTGAGCAAAACTGCTGCATTGCCGTCGAACTTGACCAGGGAACCATCTTGACGACGGACGCCCTTGGCGGTACGCACGACAACTGCGTTATAAATTTCGCCTTTTTTCACACGACCACGTGGTGCTGCGACTTTAACGGTGACCTTGATCACATCGCCAATGCCAGCGTAACGGCGTTTTGAACCGCCCAGCACCTTGATGCACATTACTTCGCGAGCACCAGTGTTGTCGGCTACTTCGAGCCGGCTTTCAGTTTGAATCATAGTATTTTCTTTCCCAACTTAACCCGCTCTTGCACACAATGCACATTTGCGGTCAGTCTTGGTCCCGGCAGCCCGCCGGAAGCAGACTGATGAGGTGGACGATTTCCAAAACTTCGATTAGCACAACAACTTCTTGGCGCTAAAACTTTTTACTGTCTTGCAACTATGACGTTACAAGAACGAAGCCCGCTATTATTACATCGAAATAGCGGGTCCGCAACAACTAATTAAACTATTTGCGCTGCTTGTACAACACGTGTCACGGTCCAGGCTTTGGTTTTGGAGATAGGGCGACCTTCTTGAATTTCGACCGTATCACCAGCTTTTGCCTGGTTACCTTCATTATGCGCATGGTACTTGCTCGAACGCATGATGATTTTGCCGTACAACGGATGCTTGACGTGACGCTCGATCAGCACGGTTACGGTCTTGTCCATCTTGTCAGACACGACTTTGCCAATCAACGTACGCTTGAGCGCTTGTTTTACTTGATCGTTCATTATTTGGCGTCCTTCTGATTCATGACCGTTTTTACACGTGCTATGTCGCGACGTACTTTTTTCAGTTGCGATGTATTGTTCAACTGTTGTGTTGCAATCTGCATACGCAGACCGAACTGCGCTTTCAGCAGATCGTTCAGTTCTTTGGTCAAAGCCGCTTGGTCTTTGCCTTGGAGTTCAGATGCTTTCATGTTCGCCCCTATTATTGGCCGACTTGACGAACGACAAACGTGGTCAACAGCGGCAGCTTAGCTGCAGCCAACCGGAACGCTTCGCGTGCCAGTGCCTCGTCCACACCATCCATCTCGTACAACATTTTGCCCGGCTGAATTTCAGCCACGTAGTATTCCGGATTACCCTTACCGTTACCCATACGGACTTCAGCAGGTTTTTGCGAAATTGGCTTGTCCGGGAAAATACGGATCCAGATACGGCCACCACGTTTGATGTGACGCGTCATTGCACGACGAGCCGCTTCAATTTGGCGAGCAGTAATACGACCACGACCAATCGCTTTCAGACCGAATTCACCAAACGACACGGCAGTGCCGCGCGAATGTGAAATACCGGTATTACGGCCTTTTTGCTCTTTACGATACTTTCTGCGTGCTGGTTGCAGCATGATTATTCTCCTGCTTTCTCAGCCGACACAGCAGCGTCAACGGCGCCATCCGGCTTTTTAGCGCGAACACGCTTGGCGGCCGGTGCGGAACCTGGCGCAGCTGCACCTGGTTGACCTTCTGGACGCGGAGCACGTGGACGACCGCTTGGTTTACCATCGTCACGGCGTGGGCCACGACGTTTTTTGTCATCATCGGATGCAACATCGATTACCGGCGCTTCACCATTGGCGAGGCGGTCACCTTTGTAGACCCAGACTTTGATACCGATGATGCCGTAGGTTGTTTCAGCTTCGCCGAAACCGTAGTCGATATCTGCGCGCAGTGTGTGGAGTGGCACGCGACCTTCGCGATACCATTCTTTACGTGCGATTTCGATACCGTTCAAACGACCGGACGACATGATCTTGATACCTTGTGCACCGAGGCGCATTGCATTTTGCATTGCACGCTTCATTGCACGACGGAACATGATGCGTTTTTCCAATTGCTGTGCAATCGAATCAGCGATCAGTTGTGCGTCGGTTTCTGGCTTACGAATTTCTTCGATATTCACATGAACCGGCACGCCCATCATTTTGGTCAGCGCGGATTTCAACACTTCAATGTCTTCACCCTTTTTACCGATCACGACACCTGGACGCGAGCTGTAAATAGTGATGCGGGCATTCTTCGCTGGACGCTCGATAACGACGCGACCAACTGAAGCGTTCTTCAGTTTTGTTTTCAGGTATGCGCGAACTTTGAGATCTTCGTTGAGCATGGTGGCAAAGTTGCTATTGCCAGCATACCAACGCGATGCCCAGTTACGCGAAACCGCAAGGCGGAAACCGGTTGGATGTATCTTCTGTCCCATCGTGACTCCTTAATTACCGACAGTCACGTAAATGTGACAGGATTGTTTAGAGATACGATCACCACGGCCTTTTGCACGCGCTGTGAAGCGCTTCAAGACCGAACCTTTTTCAACGTAAATCGTTGTAACTTTCAATTCGTCGATATCCGCACCATCATTGTGCTCGGCGTTCGCAATTGCGGACTCCAACACACGTTTGATAATCGCAGCACCTTTTTTAGGGCTGAATTGCAGGATATTGAGCGCTTGATCCACTTTTTTGCCGCGGATCTGGTCTGCCACAAGGCGGCCCTTCTGAGCCGACAGGCGCACACCACGGAGGGTAGCTTTAGTTTCCATCATCGGACCTTATTTCTTAGCCTTCTTATCAGCAGCATGACCTTTGAACGTGCGGGTCAGCGCGAATTCGCCGAGCTTGTGACCAACCATGTTCTCGGATACGTAAACCGGTACGTGTTGCTTACCGTTATGCACCGCGATTGTCAGGCCAATGAAGTCAGGCATGATTGTCGAACGGCGCGACCAGGTTTTAATTGGCTTTTTGTCTTTGATCGCTTGCGCGGTCTCAACTTTTTTCACCAAGTGGGCGTCACAGAACGGCCCTTTTTTTAATGAACGTGTCATGTCTTATCCTTATTTCTTGCCGCGGCGCGAGACGATCATAGAAGTAGTACGCTTGTTGCTGCGTGTCTTCTTGCCTTTTGTCTGCTGGCCCCATGGCGATACTGGATGACGACCTGCTGCCGTTTTACCTTCACCACCACCGTGTGGGTGATCAACCGGGTTCATGACCACACCGCGAACGGTAGGACGAACACCACGCCAGCGCATCGCACCTGCTTTACCGATTTTGCGCAGGCTATGCTCAGCATTGCCGACTTCACCAACGGTTGCACGGCATTCGATATGCACGCGGCGAACTTCACCGGAGCGCAAACGAACTTGAGCGTATGTACCTTCACGTGCCATCAACACTACGCCGGCGCCAGCTGTACGCGCCATTTGCGCGCCTTTGCCTGGCAGCATTTCAACGCAATGCATTACGGTACCGACTGGAATGTTGCGGATCGGCAGGCAGTTGCCCGACTTGATCGGCGCTTCCGAGCCATTCATCAATTGATCGCCGACAGCCATACCTTTGGTTGCGATGATGTATTGACGTTCGCCGTCTGCATACAACACCAGAGCGATGTTAGCCGTGCGGTTTGGATCGTATTCGATACGTTCCACTTTCGCTGGGATACCATCTTTGGTGCGTTTGAAGTCGATAACGCGATAGTGCTGCTTATGACCACCGCCGATGTGGCGAGTAGTGATGTGACCGTTGTTGTTACGGCCGGCAGTTTTCGATTTCTTTTCGAGCAGGCCTGCGAATGGACGGCCTTTGTACAGGTCGGCATTGACGACCTTGACCATGCCACGGCGACCAGGCGAGGTCGGCTTGACTTTAACGAGTGCCATTATTTAGCCTCCTCGGTGAAGTTGATTTCTTGACCTGGCTTCAGGCACACAAACGCACGACGTGTGTGGTTGCGGCGGCCATTGAAGCGGCCCGAACGTTTTTGTTTACCTTGGCGGTTGGCAACCTGAACAGATTCAACTTGAACCTTGAACAGCAGCTCAACTGCAGCCTTGATTTCTGGCTTGGTAGCATCCGGCATCACGAGGAAAACAACTTGTTCGTTCTTTTCAGCAACGAAAGTAGCTTTCTCGGAAATGACTGGCGCCAACAACACTTTCATCAGGCGTTCTTCGCTATGTTTCAGAATCGCGCTCATGCCAGCATCTCCTCAATCTTGGCCAATGCCAATTTCGTGATCAGGATCTTTTTATAGAACACCAACGAAACTGGATCAGCATGACGTGGCTCGCAAATCAGCACGTTAGGCAGATTGCGCGATGCCAACAACAGGTTTTCATCCAGGCTGTCAGTGATGACGAGCACGGAATCCAGACCCATACCTTTCAATTTTTGCGACAAGAGCTTGGTCTTTGGCGCTTCAACTGACAGGTTTTCGATTACGGAGAGACGACCTTCGCGAGCCAACTGGGAGAGAATCGAGCAAACACCTGCGCGATACATCTTCTTGTTAACTTTGTGCGAGAAGTTTTCATCAGGCGAGTTCGGGAAAATCCGACCGCCGCCGCGCCACAAAGGCGAAGACGACATACCAGCACGAGCACGGCCCGTACCTTTTTGACGCCATGGCTTTTTGGTCGTGTGATGAACTTCTTCACGATCTTTTTGCTTGCGATTACCGCTGCGTGCGTTGGCTTGGTAGGCAACGACGACTTGGTGAATCAGCGCTTCGTTGTAGTCGCGGCCGAAAATAGTATCCGGAGCAGCAACGTTCGAAGCAGCTTGACCTTGGTCATTCAGGAGCTTGAGTTCCATGGATTAAGCCCCCTTCTTTGCTTTGACTTTAACAGCCGGCGATACAATCACCTGACCGTTTTTTGCACCAGGAACAGCACCCTTAACCAACAACAGTTGGCGATCAGCGTCGATACGAGCGATCTCGAGGTTTTGTGTGGTGCGAGTAACGTCACCCAAGTGACCAGTCATGCGCTTACCAGGGAAAACGCGACCTGGATCCTGCGCCATACCGATGGAACCTGGAACATTATGCGAACGGGAGTTACCGTGGGTTGCGCGACCGGAACCGAAGTTGTAACGCTTGATAACACCAGCGTAACCCTTACCGATCGTCACACCTTGCACGTCTACTTTTTGACCGACTTCGAACAGGCTGGCAGCGATAACATCGCCGACTTTCAGTTCGGAAGCAGCAGTAGCGGCAACGCGGAATTCTTTGAGCACTGTGCCGGCCTCAACACCCGCCTTGGCAAAATGACCAGCGGAGGCTTTGTTGACACGGGAAGCACGACGGCTGCCGAAGGCGACCTGAACAGCCGAATAACCATCGACTTCAGACGTTTTGATTTGCGTCACACGATTGTTAGACACGTCCAACACAGTGACAGGAATCGAATCCCCGTCATCTGTGAAGATGCGCATCATACCAACCTTGCGACCAAGCAGGCCTTGGCCTTTATCTTGGTTTTGGTTCATTTTTTCTCCATTCCCACCTACGATTGGGCGGGGCTGATGTATTTGAAACTTCAAAAACTACGAGTACCACTGAGACTCCAAAATGGGAATCCACAGCGAAGCCCGAGATTATAACTGGCAAACAGCGCTTCCACAACACATAAATGTGTGAATTGTTGTGCCCAGCCTGCATTTCCGGGGATTTGGCATCAGCAAACCGAGCCCATCCCCGTAATACATAAAATTATTGCAACTTGATTTCTACATCAACGCCAGCTGGCAAATCCAGTTTCATCAATGCATCAACCGTTTTGTCGGTTGGGTCAACGATGTCCATCAGACGAACGTGCGTACGAATTTCGAATTGGTCGCGCGAAGTCTTGTTGACGTGCGGCGAACGCAGAACGTCAAAACGCTGGATGCGGGTTGGCAGTGGCACTGGGCCCTTGACAACTGCGCCGGTACGTTTCGCTGTATCAACGATTTCGAGTGCCGATTGGTCGATCAGACGGTAGTCGAATGCTTTCAGGCGAATACGGATCTTTTGATTTGGAGCTGATTTCGGTGCTGTTGACATTTTGATTCCTTAAAAGAGCGAGCCGCGAGCGGGTTAGCACTCGCGGCGATATTTAAACGGCAGGGTTGCCTGCCATTTAATCGGGTTTATTACTCAATAATTTTAGCTACAACACCAGCGCCGACGGTACGGCCGCCTTCGCGGATCGCGAAACGCAGACCTTCTTCCATCGCGATCGGGTTGATCAACATCACTGTGATCGACACGTTATCGCCTGGCATCACCATTTCTTTGTCTTTCGGCAACTCGATCGAACCAGTCACGTCCGTTGTACGGAAGTAGAACTGTGGACGGTAGTTGTTGAAGAATGGTGTATGACGACCGCCTTCATCTTTCGACAGAACGTAGATTTCGCCTGTGAAGTGTTTGTGTGGCTTGATCGAACCTGGTTTTGCCAGAACTTGACCACGTTCCACGTCTTCACGCTTGGTACCGCGCAGCAATACACCAACGTTGTCACCAGCTTGACCTTGATCCAGCAATTTGCGGAACATTTCAACACCGGTACAGGTGGTTTTTTGGGTATCACGGATACCAACGATTTCGATCTCTTCGCCGACTTTGATGATGCCGCGTTCGATACGACCGGTAACAACTGTACCGCGACCCGAGATCGAGAACACGTCTTCTACTGGCAACAGGAAGGCGCCGTCAACTGCGCGTTCTGGTGTTGGGATGTAGGTGTCGAGTGCGTTAGCCAGGGCCAGGATTGCTTGTTCGCCCAATGGACCGGTGTCGCCTTCCAGCGCCAATTTTGCCGAACCTTTAACGATAGGCAAGTCGTCGCCTGGGAATTCGTATTTCGAAAGCAGCTCACGCACTTCCATTTCAACCAGTTCCAGCAGTTCTGCATCATCAACCATGTCCGCTTTGTTCAGGAACACGATGATGTATGGAACACCAACTTGACGCGACAACAGGATGTGTTCGCGGGTTTGTGGCATTGGGCCGTCTGCTGCGGAGCAAACCAGGATCGCGCCGTCCATCTGCGCAGCACCGGTGATCATGTTTTTAACGTAATCGGCGTGGCCTGGGCAGTCAACGTGAGCGTAGTGACGGCTTTCGGTTTCGTATTCAACGTGCGAGGTGTTGATCGTGATACCGCGTGCTTTTTCTTCTGGCGCGTTATCGATTTGATCGTAGCCTTTTGCTTCGCCGCCGAATTTCTTCGACAGAACAGTCGCGATCGCAGCTGTCAGTGTGGTTTTACCATGATCGACGTGACCAATTGTGCCCACATTCACGTGCGGCTTAGTCCGTTCGAATTTACCTTTTGCCATTTTATTCTTCCTTCAAAAAGAACGATTTATTTACATTAGGATGTCCGTCATCGGACATCGTTTAATTGATTTACTGCAGATCGGGGAGCCGTGCACACGCCCAACTCCCCGATCTTTAACGCTTGCTATTACTTAGGCGCCTTCGATGTGACGATTGCATCGATCACGTTCTTAGGTGCTTCAGAGTAGTGCTTGAATTCCATCGAGTAGGTTGCGCGACCTTGTGTTGCGGAACGCAACGATGTCGAGTAACCAAACATTTCGGACAAAGGCACTTCAGCTTTAATGATCTTGCCGCCGCCGCCCGCGATTTCATCCATACCTTGAACCATGCCGCGACGTGAGGACAGATCGCCCATCACGGTACCAGCGTAGTCTTCAGGTGTTTCAACTTCCACAGCCATCATAGGCTCAAGGATAACCGGGCTTGCTTTACGGCAGCCGTCCTTGAATGCCATCGATGCTGCCATACGGAACGCGTTTTCATTCGAATCGACGTCATGGTACGAACCGAAGAACAGGGTGACTTTAACGTCAACCACTGGGTAGCCCGCGAGGACGCCCGAGGTCAATGTTTCGCGCACACCTTTTTCAACTGCAGGGATGTATTCGCGAGGAACGGTACCGCCTTTGATTGCGTCGATGAATTCGAAGCCCTTACCTGGTTCTTGCGGTTCGATTTTCAGAACCACGTGACCGTACTGACCACGACCCCCGGATTGCTTAACGAATTTACCTTCGATTTCTTCGCAAACTTTACGGATGGTTTCACGGTATGCAACCTGTGGCTTACCAACAGTCGCTTCCACGCCGAATTCGCGCTTCATACGATCAACGATAATATCCAGATGCAACTCGCCCATACCGGCGATGATGGTTTGACCGGATTCTTCATCGGTACGCACGCGGAACGATGGATCTTCAGCAGCCAGACGATTCAAGGCCAGACCCATTTTTTCCTGGTCAGCTTTGGTTTTTGGCTCAACAGCTTGCGAAATAACCGGCTCAGGGAAAATCATGCGTTCCAGAACAACAATCGCTTTGTCGTCGCACAGGGTGTCACCTGTCGTTGTATCTTTCAAACCAACGATCGCAGCGATGTCGCCTGCCAGCATTTCCTTGATTTCTTCGCGTTGGTTCGCGTGCATCTGAACGATACGGCCGATACGTTCTTTCTTCTCTTTAACAGAGTTGAAAACGGTATCGCCCGAGTTCAAAGTACCCGAGTAGCAACGGATGAAGCACAATTGACCAACAAACGGATCGGTTGCGATTTTGAATGCCAGCGCCGAAAATTTTTCGGTGTCTTCTGCTTTACGCACAACTGGTTCGTCATCTTCGTTCAGGCCTGGCACCGGTGGAATATCCACTGGCGATGGCAAGTACTCAACAACGCCGTCCAACATAGCTTGTACGCCTTTGTTTTTAAAGGCGGTACCGCACATCATTGGCACAATTTCGCTGGCGATGGTACGTTGACGAATCGCAGCCTTGATATCAGCTTCTGACAAGTCGCCTTCTTCCAGGTACTTGTTCATCAGTTCTTCTGATGCTTCAGCGGCGGCTTCAACCATGTTTTCACGCCATTTTTTCGCGTCAGCCAACAGATGCTCTGGGATATCGCCGTATTCGAATTTCATACCTTGCGAAGCGTCGTCCCAGATGATCGCTTTCATCTTGACCAGATCGATTACGCCTTCGAACGAATCTTCAGCACCGATAGGCACTTGCATAGGCACAGGGTTAGCTTTCAAACGCGCACGCATTTGATCGTAAACTTTGAAGAAGTTAGCGCCGGTACGATCCATCTTGTTGACGAATGCCAAACGTGGGACTTTGTACTTGTTAGCTTGACGCCATACTGTTTCAGATTGCGGCTGCACGCCACCCACTGCACAATAAACCATGCATGCGCCATCCAATACGCGCATTGAACGCTCAACTTCAATTGTGAAGTCAACGTGGCCTGGTGTATCAATGATGTTGATGTGATGCGCCGGGAAGTTACCTGCCATACCCTTCCAGAAGCAAGTGGTAGCAGCGGAAGTAATCGTGATACCGCGCTCTTGCTCTTGCTCCATCCAGTCCATGGTGGCTGCGCCATCATGCACTTCACCCAGCTTGTGGTTTACGCCTGTGTAGAACAGGACGCGCTCGGTCGTGGTGGTTTTACCAGCATCAATGTGAGCCGAAATACCGATATTGCGGTAACGCTCAATGGGGGTCTTGCGAGCCATGATTAATCCAATATCTCTTTAACGAACAAAACCGAGCATCATTTTTTTAAATGAGGTGCCCGGCTCCGAACAATTTGTATAAGCAGACAAACGTCAACGCGTGAACGTTGACGCTACTTTTATTAGAAGCGGAAGTGCGAGAACGCTTTGTTCGCTTCTGCCATACGGTGAACTTCATCGCGCTTTTTCATTGCACCGCCACGGCTTTCAGCCGCTTCGAGCAATTCACCAGCAAGACGTTGTGGCATCGATTTTTCGCTGCGCTTGTTTGCAGCTTCACGCAACCAACGCATGGACAAAGCCATACGACGAACTGGGCGCACTTCAACCGGCACCTGGTAGTTTGCACCACCAACGCGACGGGATTTAACTTCGACCAGTGGTTTGCAGTTTGCGATAGCAGCTGTAAACACTTCCAGCGGATCTTTGCCGGATTTTGTTTGAATGTGCTCAAACGCACCGTAAATGATGTTTTCTGCGACCGATTTTTTACCGGACAACATCAAAACGTTAACGAATTTGGCAACATCAACATTACCGAACTTCGGATCTGGCAGGATTTCCCGCTTGGGAACTTCACGACGACGTGGCATTTCGATTCCTTTCAATCTTCAGTTGAGGCGCAACAACAAATTTGTCGCACACTCGCGGAGGTCATCATAACCATCCACTTACTCGGCCCATTGGGGACCGACACTCATTTCGCAGAGACTGCGAAAAACTTTAATTACTTCTTGCCAGCTTTTGCACGCTTGGTACCGTACTTCGAACGTGCTTGCTTACGGTCTTTAACACCTTGGGTATCCAACGCGCCGCGAACCATGTGATAACGCACACCCGGCAAATCTTTTACACGACCGCCGCGCAACAGCACGACGCTATGTTCTTGCAGGTTATGGCCTTCACCGCCGATATACGAAATAACTTCGAAACCGTTGGTCAAACGCACTTTGGCAACTTTACGCAAAGCCGAGTTAGGCTTTTTTGGAGTTGTGGTGTAAACGCGGGTACATACGCCGCGTTTTTGCGGGCTGTTTTCCAGCGCCGGCGATTTGCTCTTGACGCGTGCAGAAACACGCGGCTGGCGAATCAGTTGATTGATGGTTGGCATCGCTCTCTATCCAGCTAGTACAACATTAATAATACGAACCCGAAAACGGTTGTCCGGGGACTAAAGAATCATTGCGGAAGAATTAAATCAACGCGCGGCTCGATTAACCATGAAGGAAAAAGCGCGCAGGAATTGCCAGGAAGGAAATACAACACGGCAGATCAAAGAACGCTTAAGCCCAGCAGAGCTTAAAATCGAGAACTCGCGAGTATATTCCCCAAATTATCAAGGGTCAAGGACAGTTTTCATACGCGAGCCCCGCCCGATGCGTAATTGCTACGCATCGGGTACCGAACTTTTAAGGCAAACGTGTCAGACTGCCAACAATATCGCGCCAGACTTTGGTTTCTTCCTTGCCTTGGTCACGGCGGGAGAAAAAGTTAACAACTTGCTCACCTTTGGTGTCATAAAATTCCACCGAAGTAATAGTTCCACTCCTGGCCGGGCGGCGTACCACCCAACCATGATCGACACCCGACTGACGCAAGTGCAGGTCAAAGTCCGGATCCAGCACATTGAACCAGCCGTTCTTGGCTTCGGTTTTCTCGATCAGGCCGCTGTAAATCTGGACCATACCCGGGTTGCTCACGAACACCATAATCGGCTGCTCGCGCTTGGATGCCGTTTCCAGCAGGGTTTCCACTGATTTTCCGGTGATTTTGTATGCCGCATCGGTGCCGATCAGTTCAAACGCACGTTCACGCGAAATACCGAAGTCATTGATCAGTCGCTGGAATTCATGCACATCGGTCATTTCATACCAGGCGCTGCGCAATTCCTTGATATTCATGTCGGTCAGGGGCTTGGCTGGCTTGGCGACGGCGACGGTCCAGTCCGGCTTTTGATCTGCCGCCTTGTACTCGGCAACCAGCTTTTCAAACGCCGGCACACCTTTTTCATCGTTCAGGTAAACCTTATGGATGGCCTCGCCATTTTTGTCAAAGAACTGCAGACTGCGACTGGTTCGGCCGCCGGCGCGGGGGGCAACCACTGCAAATGCATAACCCCAGCTATCCATCTTGAAGCGCAAGTCGATTTCGGTACCGACGAAGCCACTACCTGGCTTCACGCGCCCCTGCTCGTCCAGCTTTGGCGGCAACGCCACTGCAGTACGCTCGATGACACCATTTTCATTACGCGTAATTGCCTTGATTCGGCCCAGCTCATGCATGCGATTGAACAAGGCTTTATAGGTGGCGACATCCGAACGTAGCAGTGTTGCGCCACGACCGATATCTGCCGCCAGCAGTTTCGCTTCGCTGACACCGAGTTTTTGCGCAATGTCCCTTGCAAACAAACCTGGTTGTTCAGCCTGCAAGGCGGTTTGCTTTGCTTTGAGGGCGTCGGCATCCGCATCAGCCATTGCGTTTCCAGACAGCGCCAAAGCTGCCAGCAGTGCACCCATCAATTTTGTATATCTCATTTATTTTCTCTCTCTATAAAAATAAGCGGCGACTCGCTGCAATACGAATCACCGCAACGACGCGCTTAATACTCTATTTTCATACTCACATTGAAACTACGACCAGGTGATGTATAGGCATCCAGATTGGTTGCCGTACTCGCCAGACCCAAACCACGTATGTCATTCCATACCCAGTATTTGCGATCGAACAAGTTGCGCACGCCGGCGTTGAAACTGACGTTTTTGTTCACGCGATAGCCACTGAAAATATCAAGGATTGCAAATGACGACGGCGTGAACGCTGGCTGCGTACCAACATTGGGATTTGCGAGATCGCCACGTTTTTTGGCAGCTGCGTATATGAGGTCTCCTTGTACGAACCAGGTTTGATTTGGCTCATAGCGCAAACCGGTCACCACCGACAGCGGGGCAACGGAGTCCAGTCCGGTTTTGACACCGTTGCGGTTAATGCTGTCACCTTGCGTATAAGCAAAGCCACCACGCAGCGTCCAACCGTCATTCCAGCGCCAATCGACCCGCGCTTCCACGCCGTGAATATTGGCCCGCGAAGAGTTGATGTATTGGTTGATTGCCGGGGTCGCAACCTGGAAGTTGCCACCAATCTGGACCAGTTCGATAAAGTTTTTATACCGCCCGGCAAATGCAGCCGCGCTATAGCGCACACGACTATCCGCCAGATCAACCTTGCCGCGCAAACCGATCTCATACGAGTTGCTGGTTTCCGCTTTGAGGTCCGGATTAGCAATCTGCATATACGAACCGCCAGGCACACCAACGTTATTGAAGTAAGAGTTCACTTCGTGTGGCGACGGTGCACGGAAACCCCGAGCATATTGCGCATATGGCACAAACGCCGGCGTTACTTCATAGAGAAATGCCAGACGTGGCGAGATCGCATTGTCTTTGCTCCGCGCTGCCGGCTGCCCGTTGGCGTTCGCTTGTGCGTCATAGCGCGCACTTGCCTTGGGATCGAGCTCATACGAGTCATAACGCAAACCAGGAATAACACTCAGTTTCCCTATGCGTATATCGTCCTGTACGTAAGCGCCAAAAATTGAATAGTTCGTTTTAGGGAAGAGTTCACAATATTGCGTGCCGGTACAGCTGCTCCAGCCCGTGCCCGTCGCTTGTTGGCTTAACTGGCTTTTGCTGACATCAAATCCGTACACCAATTGATTTTTGATACCACCAACATTGAAACTGCTTTCGGCCATCACACCACCGCCAACAGCCTGGTCTTTGTAAGTCACATCACGGAAGCGCGGACGCGTGGGACCGGTACCGCTTTCAAACGTATATTGATTTGTGTTGGCATCGCGGTAGAACACATTGGCACGGATTTTTTGCACCACCGGGTTATCTGCATCGTCACGTTCGTAGGCAAAGGTGAAGCGATCGCTTTGTACCTTACTCGTGGTTTGATATCCGGTAACAAAAGTCCCACCTGCTGCCGGGCCAATAGCTGAAGGACTACTACCCGCGGTCTTGTTTTCAGTCGTTGCCAATGTCCACTTGAAGACGTCATTTGCCGTCGCACGGAATACCACGCGACCCAGGGCGGACTGCGTGTCGTAGGTAAGCGGATCCGGCGCAGTACGGTTGGTGCCTGTGATATCACGATCACCTTTGTTATCGGTCTCTTTGCCATGGCGCGCATTCAACAACACCATACCCTGCCAACGCTCACCGCCGACAGCAAAAGTACCGCTGGTCCCGAAACTGTTATCAACTGAATCGTAAGAAGGACGAACCGAGAAGTAGGTACTCTTATTGAAGATATTCAGATAATCCTGCGGATCCTTCATCACGAAATTGACCGCACCCGTCAGACCGTCACTGCCATACATTGAAGAAGCCGGGCCACGCAAAACTTCGATACGCTGATACAGATCCGTGTTCAGGTAACTTCCACGCCCGGCACTGAGAGTGCCCACACTGAACGCGCGCGGGACCGGCACACCGTCTTCCAATAGCAGCACGCGATTGCCATCCAGTCCGCGGATGGTAATCCCTTCATTTCCACCACGCCCGGCGGTTGCACCGGCGCCACTGATACCACTGGTCCGCGCAACGGAGCGCCTCACTTCTACGCCCGGCTCATAACGCAATGCATCCTTTATATCCTTGGCGTTTTGCTGCTCGATTTCTTCTGCCGTAACCACCGATACCGTCGCCGCGGCGCGGTTGATATCACCGCCGAGTCCGCGCGTCGAGGTAACGGTAATTTCGTCGAGTTTGGCGATCTGTTGTGCGCCAGCCTGATGCACCGGCCACTGCTGGAGTACCAGCACGGTCGCCAGGGCGAGTTTTTTCTTGCATAACTTCATAACAACCCTTCCTTGTATTTGTGGATAGGTTGCTAGCGAAAGTAATGCTGGCTGCCGTAGTTTTAGTATTTGTGTGCGGCGCTTTTTCTTGCAAAGCGCGCGATGAGATCAGTGATCACGCCTGTTAGCACGTATCAGGATGGAGATCATAGCCGATCTATTAAATGATAATCATTATTATTAAAGATATCTTGTTGGCGACGGGAAAAATGACGCATTCTTGCAACAAGGGCATCCTTTACCGATGATTCCTATACATCTTCCGGGCCCGGGGTTTCGTCGAAACAGGAAGTCGGCAGACATAAAAAAACGGCACCAGGATTGCTCCTGATGCCGCTTTAGATACGTACTGCGCGTAGTGCTTAGGACGCGTCGGTATCGCTATCCGGGGTGCTGGAAACGTCCGCAAATTGCGCTTCGGCTTCTGCTGCACGGGCAGCTTTTTCCGATTGCAACAGTGCTGCACGTTCTTCTGCTTCCCACGAATCTTTTTCCTTGCGAGCACGGTGGAATGCCAGGCCTGTACCAGCCGGGATCAAACGACCGACGATCACGTTTTCTTTCAGACCGCGCAAGCCGTCTTTTTTGCCCATGATCGCAGCTTCGGTCAGGACACGTGTTGTTTCCTGGAACGAAGCAGCCGAGATGAAGGAGTCGGTCGACAGCGATGCTTTGGTAATACCTAGCAATACGTTTTCGTAGGTTGCAGGGATTTTGCCCAGAGCAATGACGCGATCGTTTTCATCCAGCAATTCGGAACGTTCAACCTGTTCACCAACGATGTAGTTCGCATCGCCGGCATCAACCACTTGAACGCGACGCAACATCTGACGCACGATCACTTCAATGTGCTTGTCGTTGATCTTCACGCCTTGCAAACGGTACACGTCCTGAACTTCGTCAACGATGTAACGTGCCAGCGCTTCGATACCCAACAGGCGCAGGATGTCTTGCGGATCGGCTGGGCCGTCAACAATCATCTCACCCTTGTTCACAACCTGGCCGTCATGTACCAGCACTTGTTTGTCCTTGGTAATCAGGAACTCGTGCTTGTTGCCGTCCATGTCTGTGATTTCCAGACGTTGCTTACCTTTGGTTTCCTTACCGAATGCCACAGTACCTGTGACTTCAGCCAGCATACCGGCATCTTTCGGCGAACGCGCTTCGAACAACTCGGCAACACGCGGCAGACCACCGGTGATGTCACGTGTTTTCTGCGATTCGGTCGGGATACGAGCTAATACTTCACCGACGGTAACTTGCTGGCCGTCTTTAACAGTAATCAGCGCGCCAACCTGGAAGCCGATGGTCACTGCGTGCTCGGTACCGGCGATCTTCACTTCTTCGCCTTGTTCGTTCAACAGTTTGACCTGTGGACGTACAGTTTTGGTAACCGAACCGCGACGTTTCGCATCGATAACAACCAGGGTCGACAAACCGGTTACTTCGTCGATTTGACGAGCAACGGTCGAACCTTCTTCTACGTTCTCGAATTTCACCGTACCGGTGTATTCGGTAATGATAGGACGGGTCAATGGATCCCATGTTGCCAATGCGGTACCGGCCTTGATAACCATGCCGTCCTTGACGATCAGGGTTGCGCCGTACGGTACTTTATGACGTTCACGTTCACGGCCGTGGTCGTCGGTAATCAACACTTCACCGGAACGGGAAATGACGATCTGGCCGCCTTTGCCGTTGGTAACATAACGCATGGTCGCGGTGAAACGAACGGTACCGTTCGATTTCGCTTCGACCGACGATGCCACTGCTGCACGCGAAGCCGCACCACCAATGTGGAAGGTACGCATGGTCAGCTGTGTACCTGGCTCACCAATCGATTGCGCTGCAACCACACCAACTGCTTCACCGGCATTAACCAGTGTGCCGCGGCCGAGGTCACGACCGTAACATTGTGCACACAGGCCGAAGCGGGTGTCGCAAGTCAGCGGTGTACGTACTTTTACTTCATCGATGCCGAGGCGTTCGATTTCTTCAACCATGTCTTCGTCCAGCAAGGTGCCGGCCGCGTACAGGGTTGCCTGTGTTTCAGGATTGACGATGTCGTTCGCAGCAACGCGACCCAGGATACGGTCACGCAATGCTTCAATAACTTCACCGCCTTCAACCAGCGCCTTCATCGACGCGCCGTTCGAGGTGCCGCAATCATCTTCGATCACAACCAGATCTTGCGTCACGTCAACCAGACGACGTGTCAGGTAACCCGAGTTCGCTGTTTTCAGAGCAGTATCGGCCAGGCCTTTACGTGCACCGTGAGTCGAGATGAAGTACTGCAAAACGTTCAGACCTTCGCGGAAGTTCGCGGTGATCGGCGTTTCAATAATGGAACCATCCGGTTTCGCCATCAGGCCACGCATACCGGCCAGCTGACGAATCTGTGCTGCGGAACCGCGCGCACCGGAGTCGGCCATCATGTAAATCGCGTTGAACGATTCTTGTGTTGTTTTGGTGCCATCACGTTTGGTGACGTCTTCAACCTTGAGTTGATCCATCATGGCCTTGCCGACGTCATCGCCTGCCTTGCCCCAGATATCAACCACTTTGTTGTAACGTTCGCCAGCGGTAACCAGACCGGACGAGTACTGCTGTTCGATTTGTTTAACTTCGCTTTCAGCGGTCGCAATGATGTCAACTTTTTGTTTAGGCACCAGCATGTCGTCGACGCAGATCGAGATACCGGCACGGGTTGCCAGGCGGAAGCCCGATTGCAGCAGTTGATCAGCGAACACAACCGTTGCGCGCAGACCGCACTTACGGAAGGACAAGTTGATCAGACGCGAAATTTCTTTCTTTTTCAGCGCGCGGTTCAGAACTGAGAACGGCAAGCCTTTAGGCAGAATTTCGGACAGGATCGCACGACCGACTGTGGTTTCGTAACGGGTAACTGTTTTTTCGAATTCGCCGGTTTCCACATTTTTTGGATACTCGGTGATACGAACAGTGATACGGGTCGCCAGTTCAACCATTTTGTTGTCGTAAGCACGGATGACTTCGGACACGTCCGGGAACATCATGCCTTCGCCCTTGGCGTTGATCGCTTCGCGGCTCGCGTAGTACAGACCCAACACGATATCTTGCGAAGGAACGATCGATGGTTCACCGTTCGATGGGAACAGGATGTTGTTCGAAGCCAGCATCAATGTGCGTGCTTCCATCTGTGCTTCGATCGACAGTGGAACGTGGACCGCCATTTGATCGCCGTCAAAGTCGGCGTTAAATGCAGCGCAGACCAGTGGGTGCAATTGAATTGCTTTACCTTCGATCAGGACCGGCTCAAACGCCTGGATGCCCAGACGGTGCAAGGTAGGTGCACGGTTCAACATGACCGGATGTTCACGGATCACGTCTTCCAGGATGTCCCAAACGACTGGTTCCTGGATCTCAACCAGCTTTTTAGCTGCCTTGATGGTGGTAGCCAGGCCCATCAATTCGAGCTTGTTGAAAATGAATGGCTTGAACAGTTCCAGCGCCATCAGTTTCGGCAAACCGCATTGATGCAATTTCAGTTGTGGGCCCACGACGATAACGGAACGACCCGAGTAATCGACGCGTTTGCCCAGCAAGTTTTGACGGAAACGACCGCCCTTGCCTTTGATCATTTCGGCCAGCGATTTCAGTGGACGCTTGTTGGCGCCGGTCATCGCTTTGCCACGACGGCCGTTGTCCAGCAGTGAGTCAACTGCTTCCTGCAACATACGTTTTTCGTTACGGGTGATGATTTCCGGCGCGCGGAGTTCCATCAGACGCTTCAAACGGTTGTTACGGTTGATAACGCGGCGATACAGATCGTTCAGATCGGAAGTTGCGAAACGACCACCATCCAGCGGCACCAATGGGCGCAGTTCTGGCGGCAAGACCGGCAACACTTCCATGATCATCCAGTCAGGTTTGATACCCGAACGTTGGAACGCTTCCAGCACTTTCAGGCGCTTCGCGTATTTTTTGATCTTGGCTTCGGATTTGGAATCTTTCAATTCCTGACGCAGCATTTCAGCATCGCGATCGATGTCGATAGCGCGCAGCAATTCGCGGATACCTTCAGCGCCCATGAAAGCGGTGAAGTCGTCGCCGAATTCTTCGTATTTGGCAGCGTAGTCGTCTTCCGACATGATCTGGCATTTTTTCAGCGGGGTCATGCCTGGATCGGTCACAACGTAGGCTTCGAAATACAGGACGCGTTCGATATCCCGCAGGGTCATGTCCAGCACCATACCCAAACGGGATGGCAGCGATTTCAGGAACCAGATGTGCGCGGTTGGCGATGCCAGTTCGATGTGGCCCATGCGTTCACGACGCACTTTGGCCAGCGTAACTTCAACGCCGCATTTTTCGCAGATAACGCCGCGGTGTTTCAGGCGCTTGTATTTGCCGCAAAGGCATTCGTAATCTTTGATAGGGCCAAAGATTTTTGCGCAGAACAGGCCGTCGCGTTCTGGCTTGAACGTACGATAGTTGATGGTTTCCGGCTTTTTAACTTCGCCGTAGGACCACGAACGGATTTTTTCAGGTGACGCCAGACCAATTTTGATCGCGTCGAATTGTTCATTTTGCTGAACTTGCTTGAATAGATCGAGCAGTGCTTTCATGTATCACTCCAGTTGGCGTGAAAAAACGCTTGATGATGAGACGGTAGAGGCGGCGCTGCTTTATACCCTGTTCGCATGGGCGGGAGAGCTGAGCCTGAAGCATTCTTCACGAGCTGAGTTCCGCGCATACCGGGACAGACGACACTACCAAAAACTGCTATTTCGTTCTTACTATTTCGCTACTACTATTTTTTACTGACTACATTTACTTCAAATTCCAAACAGCGAAGGGAGAAGCGACTCGCTCCTCCCCTGCCTTACATCAGTCGCGTTCCAGGTCGATGTCGATACCCAGCGAGCGGATTTCCTTAACGAGAACGTTGAAGGATTCCGGCATGCCGGCGTCGATGACGTGGTCGCCCTTGACGAGATTTTCGTACACTTTGGTACGGCCATTCACGTCATCGGACTTGACGGTCAACATCTCTTGCAAGACGTAGGACGCGCCGTATGCTTCCAGTGCCCAGACTTCCATCTCACCGAAGCGCTGGCCACCGAACTGAGCTTTACCGCCCAGTGGTTGCTGCGTAACCAGCGAGTAAGGACCGGTCGAACGAGCATGCATCTTGTCATCAACCAAGTGATGCAGTTTGAGGTAGTGCATGTAACCGACGGTTACTGTACGTTCAAACGCTTCACCGGTACGACCGTCATACATCGTGACCTGGTTCTTGGAAGCGGTCATACCCAATTGCTTCGCAATGTGATCCGGGTAAGCCAGATCCAGCATGCGACGGGTTTCACCTTCATCAGCACCGTCAAACACCGGTGTTGCGAACGGCACGCCGTTTTTCAGGTTGCCAGCCAGTTCCAGGATTTCTGCATCGCTGAAGCTGTCCAGATCTTCCGTTTTGCCAGATTCGTTATAAATCGCAGCCAGGAATTTACGCAGTTCAGCGATTTGTACTTGTGCATTCAGCATTTCGCCGATACGCAAGCCCAGACCTTTAGCGGCCCAGCCCAAGTGAACTTCCAGAACCTGACCAACGTTCATACGCGATGGAACACCCAATGGGTTCAGCACGACGTCTGCTGGTGTACCGTCAGCCATGTGCGGCATGTCTTCGATAGGCAAGATGCGTGATACGACACCTTTGTTACCGTGACGACCCGCCATTTTGTCGCCAGGTTGCAGGCGACGTTTGACTGCCAGATACACTTTGACCATCTTCTGTACGCCTGGCGGCAATTCGTCGCCTTGCGTCAGTTTCTTGCGTTTTTCTTCGAATGCCAGATCGAACTGGTGGCGTTTTTCAGCGATGGATTCTTTAATAGCTTCCAAAGCATTGGCCGATGTGTCATCTGCCGGGCGAATATCGAACCAGTGGTATTTGTCCAGATCGTCCAAATACTCTTTAGTGATTTTCGCGCCTTTAGCGATTTTCTTAGGACCGCCGTTGACGACTTTACCGATCAACATTTTTTCCAGACGCTGGAATGCATCGCCTTCAACGATACGCAGCTGATCGTTCAAATCCAAACGATAGCGTTGCAGTTCGTCGTCGATAATCTGTTGTGCACGTTTGTCGCGTGGAATGCCTTCACGTGTAAACACTTGCACGTCGATTACGGTGCCGACCATGCCGGACGGTACGCGCAACGATGTATCTTTTACGTCGGATGCTTTTTCGCCGAAAATCGCGCGCAGCAATTTTTCTTCCGGTGTCAGTTGGGTTTCGCCTTTAGGCGTTACTTTACCGACCAGGGTGTCGCCAGCGGTCACTTCTGCACCGATGTAGACGATACCGGATTCATCCAGGCGTGCCAGTTGGTTCTCAGCCAGATTGGAGATATCACGTGTGATTTCTTCCGCACCCAGCTTGGTGTCACGTGCAACAACCGACAACTCTTCGATATGAATCGAGGTGTAACGGTCATCAGCCACAACTTTTTCGGAGATCAGAATCGAATCTTCGAAGTTGTAACCGTTCCATGGCATAAACGCGACCAGCATGTTTTGACCCAGGGCCAATTCGCCCAGATCTGTCGATGCGCCGTCAGCGATGACGTCATGTTTTGCAACGCGATCGCCGACTTGCACGATAGGGCGTTGGTTAATATTGGTGTTCTGGTTCGAACGGGTGTACTTGATCAGGTTGTAGATATCTACACCGACTTCACCGGCTTGTGCTTCGTCATCATTGACGCGAATCACGACACGGCCTGCATCGATGTAATCAACGATACCGCCGCGCAATGCCTGCACTGTGGTACCCGAGTCAACTGCAACCGTACGTTCGATACCGGTACCAACGAATGCTTTTTCTGGACGCAGGCAAGGAACAGCCTGACGTTGCATGTTGGCACCCATCAATGCGCGGTTCGCGTCATCGTGTTCGAGGAACGGAATCAGCGAAGCAGCAACTGATACAACCTGGCCTGGCGCAACGTCCATGTACTGGACGCGTTCTGGCGATACCAGAATCGTTTCGCCAGCTTCACGTGCGGAAACCAATTCATCTGACAGCGCGCCCGATTTGTCGATGGTCGCATTCGCCTGAGCGATGATGTAACGGCCTTCTTCAATCGCGGACAGGTAATCGATCTGGTCGGTGATTTTGCTGCCTTCGACTTTACGATATGGGGTTTCCAGGAAACCGTATTCGTTCAGGCGGGCATACAGAGCCAGCGAGTTGATCAGACCAATGTTCGGGCCCTCTGGTGTTTCGATCGGGCATACACGGCCGTAGTGGGTCGGATGCACGTCACGTACTTCAAAGCCTGCGCGTTCACGGGTCAAGCCGCCAGGTCCGAGAGCGGAGACGCGACGTTTGTGCGTGATTTCCGACAATGGATTGGTTTGATCCATAAATTGCGACAACTGCGACGAACCGAAGAATTCACGGATCGCTGCCGAGATCGGCTTCGAGTTGATCAGGTCATGCGGCATCAGGTTGTCGGCTTCGGCTTGGCCGAGGCGTTCCTTGACAGCACGCTCAACACGCACCAGACCGGCACGGAATTGGTTCTCAGCCAATTCGCCGACGCAACGTACGCGACGGTTACCCAAGTGATCGATATCATCGACTTCGCCGCGACCATTGCGCAGCTCAACCAGGATCTTGATCACGGCCAGTACGTCGTCGTTCGACAAGGTCATGTCGCCGGTCAGCTCATCGCGACCGATACGACGGTTGAATTTCATACGGCCGACAGCCGACAGGTCGTAACGATCTGCGTTGTAGAACAAGCCGTTGAACAATGCTTCAACCGAATCTTCGGTTGGCGGTTCGCCTGGACGCATCATGCGATAGATAGCGACTTTCGCTGCCATCTGATCGGTGGTGTCATCCATACGCAGTGTTTGCGAGATGTAGCCGCCTTGATCCAGATCGTTGGTGTACAGGGTCTGGATGTGGGTTACTTTACCTTCGCGCAGGCGTGCCAGCAGGTCTTCGGTCAATTCATCGTTGGCATTGGCAATGACTTCGCCGGTTTCTTTATCAACGATGTTTTTCGCCAGGATACGGCCGAGCAGGTAGTCTTCCGGTACCGAGATGTTCTTGATGCCGGCAGCTTCCACGTCACGGACGTGCTTGCTGTTGATACGCTTGTCTTTTGCCACCAGCACTTTGCCGGCTTTGTCGGTAATGTCGAAACGTGCAACTTCACCGCGCAGGCGTTCTGCGACGAAAGCCATTTCGGCGCCATCGGCATGCAATGCGAAATCGTCGAAAACGAAGAAGTTTTCGAGGATTTGTTCCGGCGTCATGCCGATTGCCTTCAACAGGATCGTGACTGGCATCTTGCGGCGACGATCAACGCGGAAGAACAGGATGTCTTTCGGATCGAATTCGTAGTCCAGCCATGAACCGCGGTAAGGAATGATACGTGCGGAGAACAGCAATTTACCGGACGAGTGCGTCTTGCCGCGATCATGTTCAAAGAACACGCCTGGCGAACGATGCAACTGCGACACGATAACGCGCTCTGTACCGTTAATCACGAAGGAACCGGTCGAAGTCATCAAAGGCAATTCGCCCATGTAGACTTCCTGTTCTTTCATTTCTTTAACGACAGGCTTGGTTGGCGATTCCTTATCCAGGATCACCAGACGAACTTTGGCACGCAGAGGTGACGCGTAGGTCAATCCACGTTGTTGGCATTCTTTAATGTTGAACGGCGGATCGCCGAGCACATATGACAAGAATTCGAGACGCGCAAAACCATTGTGCGAAACGATAGGGAAAATAGACGTGAAGGCGGACTGCAAACCTTCGTTTTTGCGTTGGGACGGTATCTTGTCTTCTTGCAAAAAGCCGTGGTAAGACTCGAGCTGGGTCGCCAGCAGGAACGGAACGTTGTGAACGTTAGCACGTTTCGCGAATGATTTGCGAATGCGCTTTTTCTCAGTAAATGAGTAGTGCATGGACACTCCGTGAGTGACAGGGAAGGATAGAGAATTCAGGATTCAGGCTGCATTGCCGAATTGCAAACATTGCACAATTCGAAACATTGAAACCTCAAGTCTCTGCCCTTTAACAACCAAATGCTGACAAGATTACATGAAGTCCATCAAGTCTGCCCTTGGCCACATAGAATCAAGAACGACAAAGGAGCCAAAGCCGAACCGCCCTTTCGGGAGGTTTCGAACTTTGACTCGGGCGCTGTAAAGTCGCGCGGGCAAATCGAGATTACTTGATCTCGGCTTTTGCGCCAGCTTCTTCCAGTTTTTTCTTCGCTGCTTCTGCGTCTGCTTTCGAAACGCCTTCTTTCAGTGGTTTTGGTGCTGCATCAACCAGGTCTTTCGCTTCTTTCAAGCCCAAGCCGGTGATTTCGCGAACTGCTTTAATCACGCCAACTTTGTTCGCGCCGAAATCGGCCAGAACAACGGTGAACTCGGTTTGTTCTTCAGCAGCGGCACCACCAGCTGCGCCGCCAGCTGCTGGAGCAGCCATTGCAGCAGCGGATACGCCGAATTTTTCTTCGAATGCTTTTACCAAGTCATTCAGTTCCAGAACTGTCAGGTTGCCTACGGCTTCCAGGATGTCGTCTTTGCTAATTGCCATTTGAAACTCCTAAATTTTTTCAATAATTACATCTGATTGGTACTGACGCGAATGCGTCGAAACAAGAGCGAGGGCGCCGCTTAATGCGGCATCCCTTATTCCGCTGCTGCTTCGGTCGATTCGGCGGCTGGTGCTGCTGCAGCGACAGGCTCAGCGCCTTCAGCTTTTTTAGCAGCAAGAGCAGCCAGACCACGCGTAAAGCTCGCAACCGGAACCAGCATCATGCCCAAAACTTGGGCCAGCAGGACTTCACGGCTAGGGATATTTGCCAACGCTGTAACAGCTGCTTTATCAAGCGGCTTACCTGCGTAGTTACCTGCTTTGACGACCAGTTTGTCGTTGGTTTTAGAAAAGTCACTGATGACTTTTGCTGCTGCAACGGCATCATCCGAGATCGAATAGATCAACGGACCGGTCATTTCGGAAGCGAGGCTGGCAAATGCGGTACCTTCAACAGCGCGACGTGCGAGCGTATTTTTCAATACGCGCAAGTACACACCTTGGTCCCGCGCTTTGGCGCGCAGTTGTGTCAAGTGACCAACCTGGATGCCACGGTATTCGGCCACGACGATGGTCTGTGCCGATGCAACTTTGGCAGAGATTTCGGCGACTACGGCCTTTTTGTCATTCAGATTGAGACTCAAGATCAACCTCCAAAAATGATGTTCAGCGGATACACAATCGTCATTGATTGCTTGCCTCACATCGGTTCGAACACGGCGTCCGAAGTTAGGAGTTCAGTACTGGCAAAGCCAGCGAAGAGACTACAAAACTTGTTCGGGTTCACCATCTGCGTTGGGTATGGCATCGTTGCCGAATCCACATTTAACTTTGCACACTGACTACATGCACGCCGCCCAACGGTCTTTGATTGCCTGAACCCTCTCCAATATTACGAATCAGGTCCAGCCCAAAGATGCGCCCGCTGCCAAACCGGCAACGGGACTTAATTCAATACTTAAGCAGCCAGGGTCGATTGATCGACGCGTACACCAGCGCCCATCGTCGACGACAGCGAAACCTTGCGCAGGTAAACACCTTTGCTGGTTGCTGGCTTAGCTTTATTCAACGCATCGATCAAAGCCAACAAGTTGGATTTGAGCGCTTCGTCGGAGAACGATTTACGACCGATGGTGGCGTGGATAATGCCAGCCTTGTCAGTACGGTATTGAACTTGACCAGCTTTTGCATTTTTAACTGCAGTAGCGACGTCAGGAGTAACAGTACCGACTTTCGGGTTAGGCATCATGCCGCGTGGGCCCAGGATTTGACCCAGGGTACCAACGATACGCATGGTATCTGGCGATGCGATAACGATGTCGAAAGGCATGTTGCCAGCTTTGATTTGCTCAGCCAGGTCGTCCATACCAACGATATCTGCACCAGCTGCTTTCGCTTGCCCTGCTTTTTCGCCAGTTGCAAAAACCGCAACGCGGACCGATTTACCGGTACCTGCTGGCAAAACAACGGAACCACGAACAACTTGGTCGGATTTCTTGGCATCAACACCCAATTGAACCGAAATATCGATCGATTCATCGAATTTTGCCGATGCGCATTCTTTGATCAAAGCAACTGCATTGTCGAACGGGTACGCTTTGGTACGGTCAACTTTTGCTTTAAATGCTTTTACGCGTTTCGATAACTTAGCCATTACAGACCCTCCACCGTGATGCCCATGGAACGTGCCGAACCAGCGATGGTGCGTACAGCAGCATCCAAGTCAGCAGCGGTCAGATCTGGGGCTTTCAATTTAGCGATTTCTTCAGCTTGCGCACGTGTCAACTTACCGACTTTGTCGGTATGTGGCTTCGGCGAACCTTTGGTTACGCCCGAATGTTTCTTGATCAGGTACGTTGCCGGCGGGGTTTTCATCACAAACGTGAATGATTTGTCCGCGAACGCTGTAATTACAACCGGAATTGGCATACCTGGCTCAACACCTTGGGTCTGTGCGTTGAACGCTTTGCAGAATTCCATGATGTTCAGGCCACGTTGACCCAGTGCAGGTCCGATTGGTGGGGATGGGTTTGCTTTACCAGCTGGAACTTGCAGCTTGATAAAACCAATGATTTTCTTTGCCATGATGGCTCCTACATTGATTGAGTGGTAGCGCCTGTTCACTTGCCGTACGGCTTATTACTGGGGCTCCTCTTTTTACTGCTTCCGGATTTTTGAAACTTGACGTTCCAGACGCTCCGGCCTGCGTTAATACTTATTGAATCAGACTTTTTCGACTTGACCGAATTCCAGCTCTACCGGGGTAGCGCGGCCAAAAATCGTGACTGAAACACGAACCTTGGATTTCTCGTAATTGACTTCTTCGACATTGCCGTTGAAATCGGTGAACGGACCATCCTTGATACGTACCAGCTCGCCCACTTCGTACAACACTTTTGGACGCGGCTTTTCGACGCCATCCTGCATTTGCTGCATGATCTTGTCGACTTCGTGCGGTGGAATCGGGGTTGGCTTGTTGGACTTGCCACCGATAAAACCGGTTACTTTGTTTGTATTCTTAACCAGATGCCATGTTTCGTCGGTCATTTCCATTTCGACGAGAACATAACCAGGGAAGAAGCGGCGCTCACTGACCGATTTGTGACCATTCTTGACTTCGATCACTTCTTCGGTAGGCACCAGAATCTGCCCAAATTTATCTTCCATGCCGGCACGTGCTGCGCGCTCTATCAACGCACGTTGCACGCTCTTTTCCATACCGGAATAGGCGTGCACGACGTACCAACGTTTTTTACTTGTGGAAGCTGCTGCAGCGGCGCCTTGGGCACCGCCTTGCGCGTCATCCTGAATATTGTCGCTCATTATCTTTTCCAGCCCAAAATCAGGTCGTACAGCACAACTTCGAGTAACTTATCCGTACCCCACAGGAAAAGCGCCATGACCAAGACGAAACCGAAAACGATTGCGGTCATCTGCAATGCTTCTTTACGTGTTGGCCAAACTACTTTCTTGGTTTCGCGAACTGCTTCTTTTGAAAAATTGAGGAAATCGCGACCTGCCGCGGAAGTCCACGCAATCGCAATCGCCACTACCAAACCACCAACCAATGCAGCGGCGCGGACAGCCGTCGCTTTATCCGACAAAAAATAGAATCCGACTACGCCCGCGATTGCGGCAAGAATCGCCAAAACGATCTTAATCTTATCGCCTGACGCGCCAACAGTTTCTACGGGTTGATTAGCCATACACTTTACTTTCGATGCCCTGCACCTGAATCGGTGGCAGGGGCGGAGGGCCTCGAACCCCCAACCTTCGGTTTTGGAGACCGACACTCTGCCAATTGAGCTACGCCCCTACGGTTTTTACACTACCACTACCTGAACCACTTGCGGCGATCTCAACATCGAGATCGCCGCAGTATTCATTTATTACTCAATAATTTTAGCGACAACACCAGCGCCGACGGTACGGCCGCCTTCGCGGATCGCGAAACGCAGACCTTCTTCCATCGCGATCGGGTTGATCAACATCACTGTGATCGACACGTTATCGCCTGGCATCACCATTTCTTTGTCTTTCGGCAACTCGATCGAACCAGTCACGTCCGTTGTACGGAAGTAGAACTGTGGACGGTAGTTGTTGAAGAATGGTGTATGACGACCGCCTTCATCTTTCGACAGAACGTAGATTTCGCCTGTGAAGTGTTTGTGTGGCTTGATCGAACCTGGTTTTGCCAGAACTTGACCACGTTCCACGTCTTCACGCTTGGTACCGCGCAGCAATACACCAACGTTGTCACCAGCTTGACCTTGATCCAGCAATTTGCGGAACATTTCAACACCGGTACAGGTGGTTTTTTGGGTATCACGGATACCAACGATTTCGATCTCTTCGCCGACTTTGATGATGCCGCGTTCGATACGACCGGTAACAACTGTACCGCGACCCGAGATCGAGAACACGTCTTCTACTGGCAACAGGAAGGCGCCGTCAACTGCGCGTTCTGGTGTTGGGATGTAGGTGTCGAGTGCGTTAGCCAGGGCCAGGATTGCTTGTTCGCCCAATGGACCGGTGTCGCCTTCCAGCGCCAATTTTGCCGAACCTTTAACGATAGGCAAGTCGTCGCCTGGGAATTCGTATTTCGAAAGCAGCTCACGCACTTCCATTTCAACCAGTTCCAGCAGTTCTGCATCATCAACCATGTCCGCTTTGTTCAGGAACACGATGATGTATGGAACACCAACTTGACGCGACAACAGGATGTGTTCGCGGGTTTGTGGCATTGGGCCGTCTGCTGCGGAGCAAACCAGGATCGCGCCGTCCATCTGCGCAGCACCGGTGATCATGTTTTTAACGTAATCGGCGTGGCCTGGGCAGTCAACGTGAGCGTAGTGACGGCTTTCGGTTTCGTATTCAACGTGCGAGGTGTTGATCGTGATACCGCGTGCTTTTTCTTCTGGCGCGTTATCGATTTGATCGTAGCCTTTTGCTTCGCCGCCGAATTTCTTCGACAGAACAGTCGCGATCGCAGCTGTCAGTGTGGTTTTACCATGATCGACGTGACCAATTGTGCCCACATTCACGTGCGGCTTGGTCCGCTCGAATTTGCCTTTTGCCATCTTAGACTCCTAACAATTTTGATGAGAATGTTCAGGCACACGCCCGACCGACTTACCGATAAAAAATGAACTACTGAATTCTATGGTGCCCTTTACGTGGATTGAACACGTGGCCTCTCCCTTACCAAGGGAGTGCTCTACCACTGAGCTAAAAGGGCAAACTAGCCGTCCGATACCAACAACTGCGGCACGTCCAACCTTTAAAAAACTGGAGCGGGTGAAGGGAATCGAACCCTCGTCATAAGCTTGGAAGGCTTCAGCTCTACCATTGAGCTACACCCGCGAGGGTCACCACTGCACATCTCTTTTATTTACTGCTTAATTCTTGTTGCTTAACTGATTTACTGCGAAAACCTTGGTGGAGGGGGCTGGATTCGAACCAGCGTACTCGTAAGAGGGCAGATTTACAGTCTGCTGCCATTAACCACTCGGCCACCCCTCCGCGGGGAACCCCAAACTATATGGGAGTCGGTCACCCTTGTCAACAATTTGCTACGCTTCTACACCTATTTTTTTAAAATATTTTTATAGATGCTTCGACAAGGGTGGAGTCAAAGGGAGGATCAGAAACGCGTTTCCCTTGCTGCGCGCAGGAAATTATCGAGGATGGGCGTGCAGTCCAGCAGTTCGGAGCCGCCGGCACGATGGAATTCCGGATGCCATTGCAAACCCATGACAAAACGCGCCTTGGTATAACGTACCGCTTCGACAATATTGTCAGTTTGCGATATCGCTTCTATGGTCAAGTCGCGGCCGAGATCGCGCACCGCCTGATGGTGAATGGAATTGACCAGTGGCGAAGTATGGCCCGGGAACAGCGAAGCCAGCGAAGAACCAGGTGGGAACGCAATTTCGTGGCGATGGCTATCGTACAAGTCATTGACGTGCAGCATTGCCGACGGCACATCAGTCGCAATGTCCTGGTACAAGGTGCCGCCAAAGGCAACATTGATCAACTGGCAACCGCGACATATGCCCAGCACCGGTTTGCCTGCTTCAATAAACTCATGCAAGAGCTCGAGTTCGTACATATCGCGTGAACTGTCACCGCTCCACTCCGGACGGGTTGCCGTCTGCGAATAGGTCTGCGGCGCGACGTCGGCACCGCCTTGCAGCACGAGTCCATCCAGATGCTTCGCGTAATCGCGCAAACGGATCTTGCTTGGATGCAGCAAACCATTCGTATTGACGGTCGGGATCATCAGGACCAGCACGTCACGCGACATCACCCACTGCGCAATCGATTCTTCCAGATATTGCAGCGTTTTCGCCTGCAAACCCTTTGCACCGCTTTCAGGATGGAATATACGTGCCGAAACACCAATCTTTAAGGTGCGTTGCGTCAGGCGTCGGCCGACTTGTTCGGACAGGCTTTGCAGGCGCGCCTGGAAGATGCGCCAGGTTTGCTTCCATGGCGTATCGTCCGGCATCTGGTAGGCCGGCACACTGTGCTTGCCGAAATCCGGCTTGGTTTTGAAAGAAGCCGGCGACGGCACTGCCCCGACTTGCGGCTCTACGCTGGGTGTTGAGGCTGGCGGAGGAACAGATTCACTGGACGAGACGGCTTCAGGAGGTACGGACTTTGATACTGGCGGCAAATTGCTATCGGAGTTGTCAGACATGGCATCACTTTTAAATCGAGTATGGGTAGACAACAGTTATCGTCGAACTATCCACAGTTAACCCGAATTGTTTAAAAATACATAAATTCACTGAATGTCGCGCAAACCAACATCATTTCACCGGATCTTGCCTTGATTATAGGCGCGCCCTTTCAACTTCGGCAACCTTCCGGCCTGCGATGCCAACGCTGCCGGCTGAAAACGGCATAATGTCGCATCCCTAGCCGAATCATTCGAATCACATCATGCTGACCATTTATCACAATCCCCGCTGCTCGAAATCCCGCGAAACCCTGGCCCTGACCGAAGCATTTGCTGCGCAACACGGCCTGGAATTAAATGTGGTCGATTATCAAAAGACGCCATTGAACCGCCAGCAACTCGCCGAATTGCATCAAGTACTGCAATCCGAAGGTGCTGTCAGCGTAACGGCGATGGTGCGCGACAATGAAGATGAATTCAGCGCCCTGCAGTTAAGCAATGCGAATGACGCGCAACTGCTGGACGCCCTCGCCAGCCATCCGAAGTTATTGCAAAGACCTATCGTGCGCTTCAATCAGCGCGCCGCAATCGGCCGTCCGCCGGAATTGGTAAAGGCCATCCTGGTCGCACCGTAAGTCGCGGCGACCAGCATCGGCTTTATTGCTTTTCAGTTTGTGGCGCCGTATTGAGGGCCTTGATCGGAACGCCGTAGACGCGTTCCATCGCATATTTTTTCAGGATGTCGCGATACATGCTGGCCAGTAGCGACAGGCGCGGGTTGCGCGGATCGAGGCGACGCGCATTCGCGATGTAGCTGCGCGCCTGCTCGCCCAGTTGCACATCCCATCCCAGGCTATCGAGGCATTTCAATACCGCGACCGCCGCATTGAAAACGACTTGCGGATTTTCCGGCAATCGTTCCGCCGCTTCCGACATCAGCGCCACTGCGCCGTGGTAATCACCCAGGCGCGCTTTTTCGGCGCCGGCCGACACCAAATCCACCACCTGGCTTTTGCTTTCACGTGTCACGCGTTTGGCCAGGTCTTCGCGCCCCGCTTCGCGGAACAGGCGCATCGCGCGCGTCATTGCAACATTGGTAGACGCATTGCCGACGACCGAAGTCATCACTTCAACCGCGCCCTGCTCCAACCCGCTGTCCAGGCAATTCTGCGCCAAAGCCAGTTTGGTGTCACTGGACAAGCCTATCGCTTCCTTGCATGCCAGCACCGCCGCTTCCAGCTCTTCGACCGCCTGCTCATCTTCGCCATTGTGTTTATGCAGCATGGCAGTCGCCAGTGCACGGCAAGCCGGGGTTTTCTTCACGTTCGCCAGTGACTTCGCGAGATCGCGAATGATAGGCGGCACCAATTGCAATTCGCCCTTCGCGATCGACGTCCGGACCAGATGCACATGGTCTTCCGGCTCGCGGAATTCCGAAAACTTCGCCTTGTTGATCACTTGCTGGAATACCTTGTGCGCGGTATCAATATCGCCGGTTTCCAGTGCCACATTACCCAGCTTGCGCAAGCGCTGTAAAGCATGCGGTGAGCGGATGACCGCATGTTCCAGCGTCGCTTGCGCCTTCGGCATCAAACCCCGGGCTTCCTGCGTTTTCGCCAGCCAGTCATAGGCTTCAAGGAATTGTTTTTTCTCGGAGACCAGCGAACTCAGCATTTCTTCCGCTTCTTCCAGGCGGTCCTGCATGAACAGGCTGGTTGCGAGGCCGAGGCGGGCCCAGGCAATTGAACGCTTGGCAAAAATTTCGGCATAAATCGCTTCGGCTTCGGGCAACTCGCCCAAAGTCATATGCAGCTCGGCCCGCAAACGCATGAATTCGGCCTGATACCGCGGCTGTGTGCGTTCAGCGAGGACGCAACCATTGATCGCATCGCTCAGATTGCCCTGCTCTATCAATTGATAAATGGGACTGAGCGCATTGCGCTTGTCGATCGCGCGCGCGATCCGGTCCATCAGGGTTTCTGCGGTGAAGGGCTTGAGCACGTAATCGTTAAGCGCCAGTTCGGCCGCACTGACGACTTTTTCGTGATTACGCTCGGCGGTCACCATGATGAAGACGGTCGATGGCGGCATGATCTTGTGATGACGCAGGTCTTCCAGCAATTGCTGGCCATCCTGCCCTTCGCCCAAATCATATTCACAAATCACCAGATCGAACTGCTTGTGCTTCAAGGGGCGGATTGCGCTACCGGAACCGGCGGCGTACTCGATTTTGCCTATGCCGCCTATGCTCAGCATATTGTGGATGCTGGCACGCATACCGGCATGCGGCTCAATGATCAATGCGGTAAGTCCGGCAAGTTCTTGCATGGTATTTCAACGCCAATGAGATGGTGCACCTGGCCGAAGGCGCGAGTACAAAAGGAATCTTTCCGTAGAACAATATTACATTTGTTAAACGGTGTCATCGCAATTTAATCATCTCTCCCTTCAATAAGGCCGCGTAAAAGACACAATTCCAACTCAAGATGCCAAACATGCAAGGAATAGAAGCCTCGTCCCAAGTCCTCAGGCAGTTACGCCATCCGCGGCGGCGGCTTCGACCACGACCTGATTGCGGCCACTCTGCTTGGCCATATACATCGCGGTATCGGTACGCGAAAACAAATCGAGCACTGATTCGCCGGCAATGTATTGCGTCAGTCCGATGGAGACCGTGACACGGTTGCGCAATTTGCCCTGCCAGTCATGCTGTTCGATTTGCGTGCGTATGCGTTCGGAGATATTCAGCGCCGCCGAAAGTGGCGTCTCCGGCAAGACCAGCAAGAATTCTTCGCCGCCATAACGGCCGAAGATGTCGTGCTTGCGCACATTACTCTCGGCCACACGGGCAAAAGTGCGCAAGACTTCATCGCCACCCAGATGGCCCGCCTCGTCGTTGACGCGCTTGAAGTGATCCAGATCGATCACGGCCAGGCACAAAGGCGCACCGCTTTCATCCGCCATCCGCTTTTGCTGCTCCAGGGCCGCAACGATATAGCGGCGGTTGAAACAGCCGAGCAAGACATCGCGACGCGCATCTTCTTCAATATCCTTAATCTTCCGTGTCGCCTTGAACAGGGCGTTATGCAATTGCTGCATACGGCTCGCCAACACAACGAAACCCGGCAAGGTCAGCAACAGGCTCAGCAGCAAGGCACCTTCCAGTTGCAGCATCGCCCAGTCCTGGTACTGCCGATAGTGGACGACGATGACCAATAAATAGCCGCACAAGGTTGCTATCGTCAGCAGCAGCATCATCTTCGGCGAGACGCGATGCAGGACAAAAGTCATCGTCAGGAACAGGAACGGGGTGAACAGGATTTGGGTTGCCGGTGCCATATACGACATCAGCAACATGATGCCAATCGCACACAGGCTGATTGGAACGCGCAAATTCTTTTCACGCGCGCGATTATTCCAACCGACCAGGAAACACACATAGAAAAAGGACACCGTACTCGTGATCAGGATCATCGACGTCGTCAAGGCCACTTGGTCAACCAGGCCATGCATGTAAAACACCGCGACGCCGATCAGGTAAAACAGGCCGAATAAGCCGATCAGCAGCAAGCGCTGCAGGCGGGCGTTTTGACGATTGCGGTGATTGAGTATGGTTTGGCGGCGCGCGCGCACCACGTGGATTTTTGCGGACTTGGACTTGGCGGAACCCTGCGAAGGCGCGTCGGGCGCGGCAGTACGCAGCGGAGCATCATCCGTCGCGGGCACAGTGTTGTGTTCGCCAATCTGTTGCATGTAAATCCGTCTGAGAAAGTCCTGCCAAGCTAGTTGAGCACACCGTCCGACTGAAACAATTTACTGCCGTGATTTACTACTGCGATTTATTTACTGCGAATATCTTGTACCCCTAACTACAACATACCCACCGTCAAAAGACACGTACTTTTATTGCCTTTTAACCATAAGTCACATTCATTTTTCTGCTGCTTCTTGATCTTTCGTCATGGGTTTTTCGCGCATATACCAGGCCGCGACGACAGCGATTGCGCACAGCACCGCCACCAGGAAGAATGTTTCATTAAAAGCATTGCGATGACTATCAGTACCCAAAGCCGATTGCGCCTGATGCAGGGCGATGCGCCATTCCAGTACCACGCCAACCAGGCTGACGCCTATCGCTCCACCCAATTGCCGCACAAAGTTGATCGCACTCGCGCCTTGCGCCACCAGCCCGATATCCAATCCGCGCATAGCGCCCAGGCTAAGCGCCGGCAAAACGAAACCGAGGCCGATACGCCCGATCACCGCCCACGCCATCAGCGCCAGGTAGCTGGTCGCCGGTGAACCGTTCGCCATCAGCGCAAAGGAAGCGGCCAACAGGAATAAGCCTATCGCCACCAATACATTCGGCGGATAGCGATCTGCCAGCCGACCGGCCAGCGGTATCGTCACCGCAAGCACGATGCCGGCCGGCAGCAGTACCAGGCCGGCTTGCGACGGCGCGTAGTTCATCCCCATCTGCATATAGATAGGTAGCAGATAAGTCGAACCGAACAAGCCCATGCCATAAATGAAAGCCACCAGCGCGCCCATCGCAAACTGGCGATGGCGGAACAATTGCATATTCATCAAAGGTTCGGCTGAGGTGCGGGTCTGGTACAGGATGAAGCCGATTAAGGTAGCAACGCCGATAACCAGCAGGACGACCGCTTGCGGCATATCGCCACGCAACTCGACCACACCATTCAAGAGGCTGACGATACTTACGCCTATCAATAACAAACCCTTCCAGTCCAGCGGCTTGTCGCTATCCGGCACCGGGGTATAAGAAGCCAGGAAGCGCTGGATCAGGACCAGGACCACCAGGCAAGGCGGCACCACGACGAAAAAGATCGAGCGCCAGCCGAACAGTTCAACCAGGAAACCACCCACGCTGGGGCCGACTGCCGGCGCCAACACCACACCAAAGCCAAAAATACCCATCGCCTTGCCCTGCTCATGCTGGTCAAAGGCACGCAGGATGACAATCGCCGGTATCGGCTGCATCACGCCGGATGCCAGCCCTTCCAGCACACGCATGCTCAGCAACATCGGGTAATTAATACTGAAGCCGCCGACCACGCCCCCTATCAACAACAGGCAAATCGCGCCGCCGTAAGTACGACGCAAGCCAAAGCGCAGCAATAACCACGGCGTCAGCAACATCGACAAAGTCATGGCCAGCATGAAACCGGTGGAGACCCACTGCGCCCGTTCCTGTCCCAAGACGAAGTAACGGCTCAGGTCAGGGATGGCGACGTTGACGATGGTCGATGAAAGGATGGCTGCCACGCTGCCTATCATGCAAGTCAGCAAGACCAGCCATTTATAGCGCGCACCATAACGGTCGCGCAATTCTTCCAGAGTGAGTGCTCGCATAGTGGAAGTCGTTGGAAGCAGGAAAGACGAGTATATAGCTGCGATTGCCCGTCCCCGGCAAAATCGCCGGTGAATTGCCAGGTGCAAACAAAAAGGGCCGGATAAAAATCCGACCCTTTGTTATTGCATCAGTTCAAACTTAACCCGCTTCATCCGGCAATACATCGTCCGGACCGGGATCCAGTTTGGTAATCAGCAAGCGGTCGATACGGTTGCGATCCATATCCACTACTTCGATACGATAGCCTTCCCATTCGAAGGAATCAGACATTTGCGGGATATGGCCGAGGAAGGTCATCACGAAACCAGCCAGCGTATGGTAGGTACCGGATGCTTCTTCCGGAAAGCGCACATCGGTTTCCAGCAATTCGCGGAAACGGTCAAAGGAAACACCGCCATCGATCAGCCATGAACCATCGTCGCGGCGCACGCCGTCGACTTCATGGTGTTCATCGATCACCGACACATCACCGACCAGGGCACCCAGCACGTCACTCAAGGTGACGATACCTTCGATTTCACCGTATTCATCGATGACCAGCGCCAGTTCGGCACGGTTTTTCTTCAGCGTTTCCAGCAATTGCATCGCGCTGATGGTTTCCGGCACGAACAATGGCGGACGGGTCGCGGCGGCAATATCGACGGTATTGATCGCCTTGCCACGGATCGCCTGTTCAAACAGGCTGCCGGCGTGGACGATACCGATCACATGCGAGATATCGCCCTTGCAAACCGGGAAACGGTTGTAGGAGCTATCGGCAATCTTGGCCAGGTTCACTTCAATCGGATCTTCCAGGTCGATAAAGTGCACGTCCAGGCGCGGCGTCATCAGGCCGGCCACACGCTGGTCGTCCAGGCGCAAGGCGCGTGAGACGATATCGTGCTCGGTTTTTTCAAACAGGCCGGCATCGGTACCTTCGCGGAACAAACCGGCGATTTCTTCTTCGGTCACCGCATCATCTTTCTTGTGATGCATGCCCAGCACGCGCAAGATGAATTCGGTGGTGCCGGTCAGGACTTTGACGAAAGGCCCCATCAGGCGCGACAGCCACAACATGGGTGCAGCCACTACTGAAGCAACAACTTCCGGATATTGCATCGCGATGCGCTTGGGCACCAGTTCACCCAGGATCAGCGAAGCGAAGGTAATGCCGACCACCACCACACCCAGTGCGATTTCGCGCGCATAGACGTTCAGGACGGGAATCAGGGCGACTTCAGGCGTGAGGCGTTCGACCAGCGAAGCTTCACCGAACGCACCATTGAAAATACCGATCAGCGTAATGCCGACCTGGATGGTGGAGAGGAAGCGACTAGGACTATCGGACAGATCAAGTGCCGCTTGTGCACCCCGGCTGCCGTTTTCAGATAATTTTTGGAGACGAATACGTTTGGAGGTAACGATCGCAATTTCAGACATGGCAAAAACGCCATTGACCAGGATCAAACCCAGGATAATAAATATGTCCACTACTAAGGGAACTCGCAGTTTCTACCCGCCAGCCCTACTGTTGATAAGTCGTGAATAATATCATTAGCGCGCCAAACGGCAGAAAAATCGCTAAATTAGCTGCACAAACCGCGCGGTTCCAGGCGTTTTAACAAAACAGGCAGGTGCGTTTCACGATTTCGGCGATCAGGAAGGCAATAGCCGACCACAGCACGGTAGAACCGAAGGGCAGGACAAAAATCCGGCCAAACAGCTGGAAGCGCACATCGGCAGGCAAGCGTCCCACGCCCAGCTTTTCGATAATCCACGGTATCAGGGCGTAAAACACGGTCAGACCGATAAAAATCACTGCAACCCAACGAATCATTACTTATCCCTCGCTAAACAATGCCCGGGGCCACTCAAAACAGGCGCGCCAGTAAAAAGATGGCGGTAGATAACAAAACGGTAGAGGCGAATGGCAAAAAGATGGTTTTGCCAAACAACTTGAAACGTATATCACCGGGCAAGCGGCCTATGCCGAATTTTTCCAGCCACGGCAAGGCGGCGGAAAACACGATGACGGCAATGAAAATCGTAATAAACCAGCGGAGCATGGGCAACCTTCATGACACACCGGCAATACATCCGGCGTCTGGCTTTTAAAGTCGGCGGCTTTGATCCGCACGGTCGAACTGGTCAGGCAGCTGTACCGCCTTGCCCACCACCAGCACTTTGAACAATTCACCCATTTCCGCCGGCGACGTCAGTTTTTGCACCGCGTTCGCCTTTGGCAGGTAAGCCATATGGTCTTCCGGTGCAGTCGCCAGCAAGCGATCACCCAGGCCGGCGGTCAGCAGGAATCCGGCCTGGCTCATATAGCCAACCATCTCCAGTCCGTTGCGCACCGCTGCATAGGCCATGCTGGTGAAATCGACATGGGCGGTGATGTCTTGCAAACCCGGCAAGTAAAACGGATCCGGATGGGAATGATGACGATAGTGGCACATCAGCGTGCCTTCGGCGCGCTGGTCCAGATAGTATTCGCTGGCCGGGAAGCCGTAATCGATCAATATCGCCGCCCCGCCCTTGCCGGATTGCTCGAAACCGGCCGTCAACATGGTCGCCAGCGTATGCATGAAGCCGGCAGCGATCGGATGCACCTCGGTCAGGTAGCCGACCGGCAATTCAGCCGCATCCGGTATTTGCGTGATCAGCTCCTGGTCGCAGGGACGATCGACGAAGATAAAGCGGCCATCGGCAATACTGACGCCGCGTTCCAGCCATTCCGCTTCACCTTTGACAACCAGTGACACCGGCATCGCATCCAGCACTTCATTGCCCAGCACAACGCCGGAAAATGCCGGCGGGAAGTCATCCAGCCAGCTCACTTGCGGGAAACCGGCCAGGGTTTGTTGCTGGCGCGCGCGCAATTCGCCGGACAGTTCGACGATCGAGTAACGCTCAAGCGGAATACCGGCTGCCGCGCATTCGGTCAGGATATCCAGCGCCAGTTTGCCGGTGCCGGCACCGAATTCGAGGATTTGCGGCGCACTTTGTGCCATCAGTTCACCGGCGGCATGCGCCAGTGTTTCACCAAAAAGCGACGTAATTTCGGGCGCGGTTGTAAAATCACCGTCTTTGCCAAGTTTTGCAGCACCGCCGCTGTAATAACCGACATCCGGCGCATACAGCGCCAGCTCCATATAACGGGCGAAAGAAATCCAGCCCGCACGACGGTTAATTTCGTCAGCAATCAGGTTCTGGAGCGTATTGGACGCAGATAATGCGTCTGAAGAAGGTTCTGGGAGTTGCAGTTGCATGGCGGTATTGTAGAGAAATCAGCGAAACACACAACCATTCATGTCCACAGATAAGCAAACGTCATTGAAAAAGACCGCCCTCGTGACCGGTGCCGCCAGGCGCATCGGCCGCACGATTGCGCTCGCGCTGGCGCAAGGCGGCTGGGATGTGGTGGTGCACTACTCGCGCTCGGAAAGCGAAGCGCAAGCAACCGTCGCCGATATCATCGCGCTCGGCCAACGCGCGATTGCCCTGCAATGTGACCTGGCGGATGAAGCGGCGGTGAAAACCTTATTGCGCCGCGCCGCTACACAGCTAGGACCGATTTCCTGCGTCGTCAATAACGCTTCGCTATTTGATTACGACAGCGCCGCCGATTTTTCCGTCGCCACGCTGGATGCGCATATGCACACCAACCTGGCCGCTCCCATCCTGCTGGCGCAAGCACTACACCAGGCCACACCGGAAGGCGCGCAAGCGGTCGTAGTTAATCTGCTGGATCAAAAGCTGTTTAACCTGAATCCCGATTTCCTGTCTTACACCTTGTCGAAAGCCGCGCTGCACACCGCCACTACCATGCTGGCGCAGGCACTCGCGCCCAAGGTAAGGGTCGTCGGCGTGGCGCCCGGCATTACGCTGGTTTCCGGCGACCAGAGCGAAGCCGAGTTTGAACGTGCGCACAAGGTCACGCCCCTCGGTCGTTCCAGCACACCCGACGATATCGCCCATGCAGTGCGCTTCGTCGTCGAAGCGCAAGCGATGACCGGCACCACCTTGCTGGTCGATGGCGGCCAGCACCTGATTCCATTACAACGCGACGTGATGTTTGTCGCATCCTGACCAATCCCGATTTTTCACCTGCAAGACAACCGGTTTACTTATATGAATTCGTTTCTGTTCCATCCACAACTCGCCGACTGCCGCCGCCTCTTCCTGCGTAACTACGAAGTACAAATCAATATCGGCGTGCACGAGTTTGAAAAAAAAGGGGAACAGCGCGTCCTGATCAATGTCGACCTGTTCATCCCGCTGAAGGAATCGACACCGACCGCAGACAACCTGGATGAAGTCGTCGACTACGATTACATGCGCAGCACCATCGCCAAGCGCATGGCGGAAGGTCATATCCATTTGCAGGAAACCCTGTGCGACGACGTGGTCAAAGCCATGCTGGCGCACCCGAAAGTCCGCGCCGCACGCGTTTCAACCGAAAAGCCTGACGTCTATCCTGATTGTGAATCGGTAGGCGTCGAGGTCTTCCAGATCAAGGGGAACTAAAGTGTCACAAGCCCTTATGAATACGGCTGCTGCCACTGCGGAAACAGATGCCGCAATGAGCTTCAAGCAAAACGAAAAGATCGTTTACGAAAACAACAAGCTGCACAAACGCCTGTGCCGCCAGGTCGGCCAGGCCATCGGCGACTTCAATATGATTGAAGACGGCGACAAGGTCATGGTCTGCCTGTCCGGCGGCAAGGATAGTTATGCACTGCTGGATATCCTGATGACGCTGCGCGAACGCGCACCGATCAAGTTCGACATCGTCGCGGTCAACCTCGACCAAAAGCAACCGAACTTCCCGGACCACATCCTGCCGGCTTACCTGAAACAACTGGATATCCCTTTCCACATTGAAAACCAGGATACCTATAGCATCGTCAAGCGCCTGATCCCGGAAGGCAAGACCACTTGCTCGCTATGCTCGCGCCTGCGCCGCGGCATCCTGTACCGGGTCGCCGATGAACTCGGTGCGAACAAAATCGCACTCGGCCATCACCGCGACGACATCATGGAAACCTTTTTCCTGAATATGTTCTTCGGCGCGAAGATCAAGGGCATGCCGCCGAAGCTGCAATCCGATGACGGCAAGCACATCGTGATCCGCCCGCTGGCCTACGTGAAAGAAGCTGATACCGAGCGCTATGCAGAGGTCAAAAACTTCCCAATCATCCCTTGCGATTTGTGCGGCAGCCAGGAAAACCTGCAACGCAAACAAATCAAGGGCATGCTGCGTGAATGGGAAAAGAAATTCCCCGGCCGTGTCGACAATATTTTCTCGTCACTCTCGACTGTGGTCCCATCGCATTTGATGGACAAGGAATTGTTTGGCTTTGCGGATTTGAAGGCCACCGGTGAAGCAATGGCAAATGGCGACATCGCGTTTGACGAAGAGCCATGCTCGACCGGCAGCACCAGCATTCCCGGCATCATCCCGTTGCGCGCGGACGACTAAGCGGCATTAATCCATCAGCCGCGACGCGCAGCTTCGATTACAGCGATATCGATCTTGGTCATTTGCATCATGGCTTCGAAAGCGCGTCCGGCTGCGGCGCGATCAGGATCGGCAATGGCTGCCGTCAGCGCGCGTGGCGTGATCTGCCACGACAAGCCCCACTTATCCTTGCACCAGCCGCAGGCACTTTCCTGCCCACCATTGCCGACAATTGCATTCCATAAGCGGTCTGTTTCCGCCTGATCGTCAGTGGCGACCTGGAAGGAAAAAGCTTCATTGTGTTTGAACGTCGGTCCGCCATTCAAGCCCAGGCAGGGAATACCCATCACATTGAATTCAACCGTCAAGACATCACCTTCCTTGCCGGACGGAAAATCGCCAGGTGCGCGATAGACAGCGCCGACGGTCGTATCAGGAAAAGTCAGTGCATAGAACTTTGCGGCATCGAGGGCGGTGCCGTCATACCAGAGACAAATTGTGTTTTTCGCACCCATTTTGATTCTCCATATTTAAACAGATAACAAAAATGCCGGCATTCAAGCCGCCTTGGCTGCCAGCTTGCTGAAGTCATTCACCCAATCCTGCAAGGTGTGTACAAAATAACTTTTTTGCTTGGGTGTCGCCATACGCATAATGCCCGCCACCATGTGGGCATTCGAGGTATTCGATTGCTCGAAAAAAGCTTTATGTTGCGGATTACCAAAACGATCTATCGTGGCATTCACATACTTCTTCACCATGACAATGGCGGCTTCCCTGGTCGGCTTTTCCACCTGTATTTTTTTCAACAAATCAATCAGTGCCTGTTGCCGGTGCATACGCTCCGCCATTAGTAATTCATTATTCAAGGGGCGTGCATCGGACAAGCTGCGGATGCCGGCTTCCTGTTCACGGCTGAAACCGCCGAACCAGTACTGCGCCTGCTGCAGCGCTTTGCGGTAACGGAACTCCTGTCGCTCTTCGGTACTACCAACCAGGTATTCCTTGCGGAACTTGTCATTGTTTTTTGCGAATTTCTTTTCAATATTCGCGACCTGTTCCGTCGTCAGCGACAGTGCCAGGTCGGCAAAATCAGGCGCTGCCTTATCCGTGATTTCCAATACCCTGCTGGTCGCATCCCGGTAATCACCCAGTAAATCAACTTGTGTCACCGCACCGAAATCACGATGTTGCATGCGATTGATGAGCTGCACATATTCTTTTAGCTGGGTCTTGCGATGCCAGGCAAAGACTGTGTCGATGCGTTGCTTGACCCATTGTTTCTGCGAACCATCAAAGTCGACGTAGCTATCCAGCCACCAATAGGAAATCGTCTCACCATTGCTGTAACCAAGGCGAGCGGCGCTGCAACCGAGCAACAACAAGGCTATGCCGCAAATTGCTGCTTTTTTTGCAAAATGTCGAAAGGGACGCGTGATAAAATTTTGCATTCTTTTAACTGGCTTCCTATGAATATCGTCATTCTTGCTGCAGGTATGGGAAAGCGCATGCAATCTGCGCTGCCGAAAGTGCTACATCCGTTGGCGGGCAAACCACTGCTGTCCCACGTGATTGATACTGCGCGGCAATTGTCGCCATCGCGCTTGTGTGTCATCTATGGCCATGGCGGCGAACAAGTGCCGCAATTGCTGCAAGCCAAGGATCTGTCATTTGCCAAGCAGGAACCGCAACTGGGCACCGGCCATGCAGTGATGCAGGCGGTGCCGCAGTTAGATGATCATACGCCGACACTGATTTTGTATGGCGACGTGCCGCTGACCACCGCTGCTTCGCTGCAACGCCTGTTGGACAGCGCCGGTAACGATAAGTTGGGAATATTGACCGTCAACCTCGGCAACCCGACCGGCTATGGCCGCATCGTCCGCGAAAACGGCGCTATTACGCGCATAGTCGAGCAAAAAGACGCCAAGCCGGCCGAACTCGAAATTAATGAAATCAATACCGGCATCATGGTGGCACCTACCGCTGCACTCAAACGCTGGCTGGCCAAGTTGTCCAATAACAATGCGCAAGGCGAGTATTACCTGACGGATATTGTCGCCAGCGCAGTCGCCGATGGCGTAGCCGTCGTTTCGGCGCAACCCGATCACGAATGGGAAACCCATGGCGTCAACAGCAAGGTGCAACTGGCCGAACTGGAACGCATACATCAGCGCAATATCGCGCATGCCTTGCTGGAGCAAGGCGTGACCCTGGCCGATCCGGCCCGCATCGACGTACGCGGCACCCTGACTTGCGGGCGCGATGTGACTATCGATGTCGGTTGTGTATTCGAAGGTGATGTCAGCCTGGCTGACGGTGTGCGCATCGACGCCAACTGCGTGATTCACAATTCCACCATCGGTGCGCGCAGCCATGTGCGGCCTTACAGCCATTTTGAAAATGCGGTGGTCGGCGCGGAATGCATCATCGGTCCTTATGCCCGCCTGCGTCCCGGCACAGTATTGGCAGAAGACGTACACATCGGCAATTTCGTCGAAGTAAAAAACAGCGACATCGCCGCGCACAGCAAGGCCAATCATCTGACCTATGTCGGCGACTCGACGGTAGGCTCACGCGTCAACATCGGTGCCGGTACGATTACCTGCAACTACGATGGCGTCAATAAATCGCGCACTATCATCGAAGACGATGTCTTCGTCGGCAGCGCGACGCAATTGATTGCACCGATACGCGTCGGCAAGGGTGCAACGCTAGGTGCGGGAACCACCCTGACCAAGGATGCACCGGCTGACAAGCTGACCGTCTCACGCGCCAAGCAAATCACTGTCGACAACTGGCAACGTCCGGTCAAAATCAAGAAGTGATATCAGCACAACGCCATCGCGGCAGGCTTACACCGCGATGCGCGTCTCGAATTTGCTGCGATTGATAGAAAAGAAGCTGCGCACATTACGCACATTCGCATGCGTGGCAAACAGGCGATGTGCCAGCACGTGGTAAGCCGGCATATCCGCCACCTGCACCACCAATACAAAGTCCGGCCCCGGCGACACCCGATAACATTGCAGCACTGCGCTCTCCTGCGCCACCAGTGCTTCAAACTCGACTTGCTGTTCATCGGCCTGCTTGTCCAGCGTGATTTCCACGATCGAAGTCAGTCCCGCCCCCACCATCTGCGGCGCCACGATCGCGACCTGACGTTCTATCACTCCCGCATCGATCAGGCGTTTGACACGACGCAGGCAAGTCGGGGGCGACGCGTGCACGGCCGCCGCCAGGTCGTTATTGGTCTGCGAAGCATCCATCTGCAAGGCATTCAGGATGCGTCTATCCAATTCGTCCAAATCCAATTGTTTGTTGACCATTTATATAAAATATTTCATTTATTTGAATTTATATTTCACTATATATCAATCGCGAAATAATAAGCCAATTATTTCAATATTTCGGAATCTTATTTCAATTGGCTTTCGCTAGTATTGTGCAATTCATCCAAACACAACGAGGTTCCTATGTGCGGTATCGTCGGCGCAGTCGCTCAACGCAATATCACCCCCATCCTGGTCGAAGGCCTGAAACGCCTTGAATACCGCGGTTATGACTCCTGCGGCATCGCGCTGCATGTGGATGGCAAGCTGGAACGTGCCCGCAGCACCGCGCGCGTGGCGGAACTGGAAAAGCAAATCGCCAAGGAACACCTGTCCGGCTTTACCGGCATTGCACACACCCGTTGGGCAACCCACGGTGCACCCGCTTCGCACAATGCGCATCCGCATTTTTCGCGTGAACGCATCGCGCTCGTCCACAACGGCATCATCGAAAACCATGATGAGCTACGCGATGAACTAAAAACCCTGGGCTATGTGTTTGAAAGCCAGACCGATACCGAAGTCATTGCCCACCTGGTTGATCATCTGTATACCGGCGACTTGTTCGAAACCGTGCAAACCGCGACCAAGCGCCTGACCGGTGCTTTTGCGATTGCCGTCTTCAGCCGCGATGAACCGCATCGCGTCGTCGGCGCACGCCGCGGCTCGCCACTGATCGTCGGTGTCGGTGATGGTGAAAACTTCCTCGCTTCCGATGCACTGGCACTGGCCGGCACCACCGACCAGATCATCTATCTGGAAGAAGGTGATGTAGTCGACCTGCAATTGCAACGCGTATGGATCGTGGATGAAAATGGCAAGCGGGTAGAACGCGAAGTCAAAACCGTACACGCACATACCGGCGCGGTCGAACTCGGCCCATATCGCCACTACATGCAAAAGGAAATCTTCGAGCAACCGCGCGCGATCTCCGACACGCTGGAAGGCATCACCGCGATCACACCGGATATTTTCGGCGACAAGGCATATGGCATCTTCAAGAAGATAGATTCCGTACTGATCCTCGCCTGCGGCACCAGCTACTACTCGGGCATGACAGCCAAGTACTGGATAGAAGCGGTAGCCGGCGTCACCTGCAATGTGGAAATCGCCAGCGAGTACCGTTATCGCGACAGCGTACCGAACCCGAATTCACTGGTCGTCACCATCTCGCAAAGTGGCGAAACCGCCGATACGCTGGCTGCATTGCGCCACGCGCAAGCGCAAAACATGCGTCACACGCTGACCATCTGCAATGCAGCCACCAGCGCGATGGTGCGTGAATGCGAACTGGCCTACATCACACGCGCCGGCGTCGAAGTCGGCGTCGCCTCGACCAAAGCCTTCACCACACAACTGGCAGCGCTGTTCCTGTTGACGCTATCGCTGGCACAAGTCAAAGGCCGCCTGAACGACGAGCAGGAAGCCGCGCAACTGAAAGCAATGCGCCATCTGCCATCGGCGATCACCGCCGTACTCGCACTGGAACCGCAAATCATCGCGTGGGCGGAAGCCTTCGCCCGTAAGGAAAACGCGCTCTTCCTCGGCCGCGGCCTGCACTATCCGATTGCACTGGAAGGCGCATTGAAACTGAAGGAAATTTCATATATCCATGCCGAAGCGTATCCGGCGGGCGAACTGAAGCATGGCCCGCTCGCACTGGTGACTGAAGAAATGCCGGTCGTTACGGTTGCGCCTAACGATCCGATGATCGAGAAGCTGAAGTCCAACATGCAGGAAGTTCGCGCACGCGGTGGTGAGCTTTACGTCTTCGCTGATGCCGATTCGCGCATCACATCAAGCGAAGGGATACACGTCATCCGCCTGCCGGAACACTATGGCTTGCTGTCGCCTATCCTGCACGTGGTGCCATTGCAATTGCTGGCCTATCACACGGCGCTTGCACGCGGCACTGATGTCGACAAACCGCGTAACCTGGCGAAATCGGTGACGGTGGAATAAGCAGGGAAGTTCGGCTGGCTAAATATTCCGTATCAATAAAGTCGAAAACAGGTCATTAAAGTCGTATACGGGATATTAAAGTCGAAAACATAGGATCGGCATCGCCCGCTGATTATTGCAAACAATAAATTCCGCCGTTGGCCCGTCTACGCAACTACCAACAGGAAGTTTACGAAGAGCTGAATCCAAGGAAACGTACAGTGAATTTAAACCACGAGGCGTTAAAGCACTCAAGCGCATGTATTGCATTACTTGACGCGGGGAACCTGAAGGACGCCTTGGCCTATTGTGCGTCTCAAAGCATAGACCCGCCGCAATGTTCTCTTACAGCAGACTCTGCAAATGCGCAGAATCTACGGAGCAAAGCAATGAACCATCTTGCAGATTATGGTTGGTGGCTGAAACGGTTGAAAATTAAAGCCACTCGCGATGCTGAAATGCAGCGTCTGCGGCAACTGCGACAGGGATAGGAAAATTATGAGATATGACCATACAGAACAAATGAATGAGATGTTATTCCGTATCAATAAAGTCGAAAACATAGGATCGGCATCGCCCGCTGATTATTGCAAACAATAAATTCCGCTGGAGGACTGTTAAGTAATTACCGTAATAGTTAAGGAAGCAGAAAAACGTCTAGCGACCTCAAGGAATAAATCCTTCCCATTGATGCTGTAGCGCCGGGAGTACCATCAATTACTCGCTTCATTCTCACCATTGAAGAAAATGGATCGTCAATTTTCTTCACACCGGCAAGTCCACGGTGAGCATGCTCCCCCCGATCAGATCCAAAGCTTTTAATTCTGCTAAGAGAAAAAATTTTGGCCCTTCCAAGAACGCGTTAACTTAAGACTTGCAGACGTAGGGTGGTCAGTCCCCAGCAGCGGCTAAAGTCTTGAGCATACCCATAACTTTCTCGAAGGGACTTGATGCTGCATTGTCCGGCAATAGTGGAACTGCTCCAACGCCATTAAGAGAGTGAAGTTTTGAAGCGTCGTTTATCAATCCAACTGCATCATCTCTGTGAAAAAACAGAAAATCGTTACCTGGATACACTGCCATAGCTGATACTGCATCGCCGATGGCATCGACATAGCAATGCATCTTATACAGATCGTCTGGTTTGACTGATCTTCTATGAACGACTTCCTCTAAAAGCTCATCTTCAAAACTGCCAGCAACCCTGCTCCGATACTTTGCATCAAACAAAATGACCAACGTTCCGGCTTTTGTACGGATTCTGACTACTACGTCTGGACGTAGAGTTAGGGAGTAAGAACCTCTGTTACTTCGAACAAATGACTCATTAAACGCCACAGATATGTTTCCGTTCTCCAGTGAGATTGAATTTGCTATCCGTCCGTTTTTGGTAACAAGGCCTCTCGCTGTAACTATAGCTTTTTCACCTAACAAGCTTGTTGCGATTTTATAGAACACCCAGTACTCATATAATTGAGCCACGTCCTTTAGCTCGACGTAAAGTGACTGGCGTTTCAGGTCATTGAAGATCTGCTTCGCCGCTACACGACTTTTTAGAAAGTGGCCAAAAATCTCCTTGTAACCAAATCTTGAAGTTAATGCTGGAGAAGTAGTCGGCAGAAATTGCAGCGTGCCTAATATTTTAAAAAAATCGTTTCTTAACCAACGTCTACTCTTTATCAACATTTCTTGTGATGCTCGCTGGATATTCTCGGGCATCACAATTGAATTGATTGAAACGCAGACATTCTCTATGTCTAGCAATACGTGTTTTACAAACCGATTCTCAGGTGTATCGAACGATGTCGTTCCACGACTCGTCCACGCACGACTTGGAAGGTAAACCGCTTTTCCCTCAGCCAACTGCGTTTTATAGGGTTCGTTAGCGGCGAAAGAATTAGTGACGTTCACTCGCCAAAGGTATCTAGGATTTTCAGAAAACGCTTTGGCAAGTTTTGAAGAGGGTCTCTTTATATTCCAAATCGCCTCTTTGGTTTGAACAGTCGCCAAGCGGCTGTGGGGATTTCTCAAAACTGCCTCGATTAACGAGTCGAGATTCGACTCCGAGGGAAAATCCAAAATCAACTGGCGATAATATCCAAAGCGTTCCAAAATTTCTGGAAAGAAGATTTCATTATCAGCTTCTCGATGGGAGCTTGTTGGTGAGGAATAATCAAAAATTATCTGTCTTGATAGACGCACTAAATCTGTAAGAAGCTGTTCAAACTGCTGCTTGCCTGTGGCATTAACAGATAGTTTCTCGCTGCGTACATCGAAGACATAGCCGAAAAATCTGATAAATCCAACACGGTTAATAATTTGAATTGAGGCAATACGATTACCTTCCAGCCAATCAATATGGCTATTCAACTCCGCTTTAGATATTTCTGCTTTTATAATTTGGTTGGTTACGTCCGGTAGTCGTACGTAATACGTCCTTCCTTCGTAGAGGATTCGATCTACAGGAAGAGTTAATCCTGAGTCTTCATATATGTTGAGTTCGCTCACTCTATGAAATTTGTAAAGCCATTCAAGGAGAGATTGAAATACATCCGCTGCAATTTTTTAACAGATTGCGGATATTTCGCATCGCTAACTTTGATCAATTTTATTTGGTCAAAATCGAATGTCTCAAAAGAACCGCTGTGGGACGTTAAGTAAAATAATAATTCTCGAATCGGGAGATCCAGCTTGCTCTGAGCACCGCTTAATTTAGGCAAAACTTTTTGAAGAAGCTGCAGGTCAAGCGCCAGTGTGAGAATTTCAGGATCTTGTGAGCAGTATTCTTGTGCATTCAAAATATATCGGGATATTTCATTGATAACCCGATAACCAAAATGTAAGTGATATTTAGCAAGTACGTGATGAATTTGCTTTATGAAATCTTTAGCTTCGGGCGGCAATAACGCATAGTCTGACCTATGCGGTAGCTGATACGACGTAAGAGGGGGAAATTTATCCAGAACAAATTTTGTGGAAACATCTGGTCTTAACTCTTGATCATAATTATCGAGATCGACCTCATTGAATTCGATTACGTTTGCTCGATCCAGTACTTTTGCACTGAACATGTAGGTCGACTCGTCAACGTTGACCGTTCCGGTGACAAATAAATTTTTCGGTATTTCGATTTCAGTTGCTATCACATCGAAATAGTCATTGTTGGTATCTAATGAACTCGCTCCTGAATGCAGGCGAATCTTTTCTTGAAAATGAACGCCGTCTTTTTCATAACGACTCTCCAAACAGCTAAGAAAATCGCTGAAGTAATGTTCGACTTTTGCGAGATTCATCTCATCAAGGATCAAGAAAAAGGGCGTATCGGGATTTTCTTGGGCAGTTAACATGAAATTAACCAGAGGAGTAAGATGATACTTCTGGTCTATCAAATTGTAATAGCCGAGCATTGCCGAAGAGTCTGCCCAGTCACTACGTACAGAGATAAAGCATGTGTTATTGACATGTTGCGAGTCAGAAACTGCTATTTGTTTAGCTTTTTGCGTTATCGCCGCACCATTGACTTCCACTATTTTTAATTTTTTTTCACCGATCTTTTCAAGTTTAAGTACATCCTTAACTTTGTATTTATTTTTAAAATAGGTCGTCGAATCATACTTTGGAACTGCGCCTCTTTTGGATTTAAAGCGTAGGCGTAGGAGAGGATTGTGAGCTCGTTGCAGATAGCCTTGCACCATGAGCTCTTCGTCGTTTTCTCCGACAATAGTGAACGTAAATGGCTCTCCAATATTATCGTCCTGCCCCAAACGTTTAAGTCTATCTATTTCGGGCTGAAGTGCAGCTATTTCCCCCGGATTGAGAATCGCACTTAAATCAGAGTAACGAAGATTGGCACGCCCATCACCACCTAGTATCCCGTCCCCCACAGTCATAAGAATCCACTGGCCTGGAAGATCTCGGTGATCCGGAATAGCAATCTCATCCGTTTTAATCAAGGCTAAGGTCGCCGGCGAAGTGAATAGCTGTGCGATTTTGGTCTTCCCGGTACCGGAAATGCCAGAAAGAATTACAAATGGCTTTGTAAAAAGCGATAAGCAATATGAAGTAATAATGCTTCTACTAAATCTTAAGCCCTGCTTTTCGTACGTTGTATAAAGCTCTTCGTATGCCATATCCGCTCGTCGTAGTCATTGTTGTGTTGCGTGCAATTATTCTAAAGGATCCTAACGCTTCATTTATTAAAATCAAAAACCGTCATATTCACTAATTAATGAGTTTTATTAATTAAATTGATTGATTATTACATTAATTTGTGATTTAATTACTTAATGCTATATGACGAATTTCAGCGCCAACTTGGTAAGGCAGGCCTAACAATCGGCCAATTTTCCAAGTTGATAAAAATGAATCCCAATTCAATTTCGAATTGTCGAAAAAAGGGATTGGTTCCCACTCATCTTGCTGTTATCGCAACACTCATGGGTGAAATGACGGAGCGAAAAGTCGAGTTTGAGCAGCTTCTGAGCGCTATCGAGATTACTGAAAAAAAACCACGTGGTCGTACCTCGAATAGTAAAAAATAGATGAACGACACGATCGTTGATCTTGTTGTAGTTAGCGGAGATTTAAGTTGTTAAAAATTAATGAAAAATTTGAGGCTCTAGAGAGCACCGTTTGCCGCCCCTTATTAAAATGGGCGGGGGGGAAAACTCAACTACTAAATCAGCTTTTGCCCAAAGTGCCGAAATCGTACGGCCGCTATATAGAACCTTTTATTGGTGGCGGCGCCCTATTTTTCTCGCTGGCGCCCAGCGGAGCGGTGATTGCAGACAGCAATCCGGAATTGGTTAATCTCTATCGCACGGTCGGCAACGACCTTCTAGGGGTTCGAGAACACCTTGCGACTCTCAAAAATACTGAGGAAGATTTTTATATTTTGAGGGCACTGGATTGGACCACGCTCACGCCGGCACAAGCAGCGGCAAGAACCATTTTCCTGAATCGCACTTGTTTCAACGGACTTTATAGGGTCAACAAAAAAGGGCAATTTAACGTGCCATTCGGCAGGTATAAAAATCCGAAACTAATAGACGAAACTACACTAGAGGCGACATCCAGGTTATTGCGTGATACCGAAATAGTGTGCGGGGATTACAAAACGGTACTTCAAACGCATGCACGAACTGGAGATTTCATTTTTCTAGACCCACCCTACCTACCAATTTCAGCGTACGCCGATTTTAAAAGATACACGAAAGAACAATTCTACGAAGAAGACCATATAGAACTGGGAAATGAAGTCGCTCGTCTACAAGATCTTGGATGTCACGTCGTACTGACAAACTCGAATCATCCTCTTGTCCACGAAATATATGGGAAGTACGAAGTGGAAGTGATTCCAACTAAACGTTATATCTCTTCAAATGGTAAGAACAGGACGGGTGAGGATGTCGTTGTAACAGTAAAGCCCAAACAACGCTTTAATTTAAGGTTATTGCCTTCGCCTTTGCCTGTGCAAGCCACGATGTATCCATCTACTCGCTTCATGGGCTCAAAGAATAAACTTCTGAGCGAAATTTGGTCCGTAGCTTCTCAATTCAAATTTGATTCCGCTGTAGATCTTTTTTCTGGGTCCGGAATTGTCGGCTATATGCTTAAGGCGCATGGGAAGGAAGTAATTTCAAATGATTATATGTCGCTATCTTCGACCTTCACAAAGGCGATGATCGAGAATAACGATGTAATCTTAGAGCCCTCAGAAGCTGCAGAGCTTTTATTGCCTATTCTATCGATAGATAATTTTGTAAGCACACGCTTTAAAGATCTCTATTTTAGTGACGAAGAGAATCACCTGATCGACATTCTCCGAGCGAATATCAAAGCTATAAGAAATCCATATAAGCGAGCAATCGCTATGTCAGCATTAATTCGTGCATGCTTTAAAAAAAGACCGCGAGGTATTTTTACATACGTTGGTCAGCGTTACGATGATGGTAGAAAAGATTTGCAGATGTCGTTTAGTTCCCAGTTTCTCGATGCAGTCCAGACGATAAATGCGGCGGTGTTCAACAATGGGAAGACGAACAAGTCGAGAAATGGCGATGCAATGACAATGCATCCGATTGAGGGTGGTCTAGTTTATATTGACCCTCCTTATTACTCCCCCCTCTCTGACAACGAATATGTTCGCAGATATCATTTCGTCGAAGGTCTAGCTCGAGATTGGAAAGGTGTAGAAATACAGGAACATACTATTACCAAAAAATTTAAATCTTATCCAACTCCATTCTCATCAAGAAAAGGCGCAGCAGAAGCATTTGATCTGCTCTTTAAAAAATTTCATAACAACGTTTTGATTGTCTCGTACTCCTCTAATAGCCAACCGACTTTAGATGAGATGGTAGCTATTCTTGCCCGCCATAAAAAACACGTTGAGGTTGTCCCTGTTGACTATAAGTATTCGATCGGGAATCAAAGAGATAAAATCGACAACAATAAAAATACCGTTCAGGAATACATATTTGTTGGTTATTAATGTTTTAAAAGACATTTTCATTTGCTTAGATATATTGGTTAAGGATTCCACACGATTTGAACCCCGTGCCGTGCCAAGTGCTGCGTAAGTGTGAGCAGACAGGAATTTACTGAACCACAACAGCCCGGTGAAGCCGGGCTTTTTGCTGTTCGGGAGTAGAAGTATTAGACTCGAATCTTGTTCTTGTATTATGGATATGAGTGATGGTATCTGAGTCTGTTATCAAGCCTACTATTCCCGTGGTTCTGAATATGGCAACCGGCGCACATGAATCACTGAATGGCGTTGGAGGCAACTCTAAGGCGTCATTGATGCAAAGACGCATGGAAATCAAGGAAGCGATAATTCGCGGTAAGCCGATTTACGTTTGTAGTGAATGTCATGTGCCGGTCTCACTTCTACAGCACCATGAAACAAAACGCTTCTTTTTCCGGCATCAGTATGAAGATGGGCGTTGTCGTTATCAAACCAAGGGCGATTCTTCTCAGGAGGAAATCACTGCCCGGCAATACAACGGTGCCAAGGAAAGCGATAGACATCGCCGAATGAAAGCACTGATGCTTCAATCACTCCGTGCGGATAAACGATTTACAGATTTGAAGTCAGAAAAACGCTGGCGTGGCATTAACGGCAACTGGCGACAGCCGGATGTTCAAGCGCAGTATCGCGCTCATCCCAATGCCATGCCAATGCCTGTCGTCTTCGAAATACAGCTTTCCACGACCTTTCTCGATGTAATAGCTGAACGCCGAGTCTTCTATCAGGATGAAGGAGCATTGTTATTTTGGGTGTTTGCCGATTTCAATGAAACAGGCAGGCGTTTGATGCAGGACGATGTCTTCTTTAATAATAATCAGAATGCATTTCTCGTTACTGAAGAAACCACCCAGGAATCCAAAGAAAATCATAAGCTCATATTTGAGTGTGCGTGGGCAACGCCTATGATAGGCAGTGCCGATCCGCATCTGAACAAGAAACAGGTCGAGTTTAGCGAACTTACTATTGATTTAGATAGGCAGCGCGTGTTCTTTGTTGATGTGGAGGCTATCAGCAAAGATGTGTCTAACCAAGAAATGACTCTCGCTGCTGATTCAGCATTGAAAGCGCTTCACGCTGATTTTTTTGATTATGTGCATGGGTCTATGGAAACGCGAGGTGAAGGTGGTCAAAGATGGGCGAAGTTACGCGCTGAGTTTTTGAAGCATGGTGTAAAGCTACCAGAATGGCCAAATCACTTACCCCGACGCGAGCTCGATATTCTGTATTCTGCCAAGGCGGGGAAACCAATTGGTTGGAACTATAAAACACTAGTCGACCTAGCCCATCACGTTTACGTCAAGTATCCAGGGCAACTCCGAAGGTTTCGACACGCCCTTATTCATTACGATAGAGCTGATGTGATTCGCAAGGAAGATAACAATGGAAGTTGGCAGCGGAAGGCAAAGCAGTATCGTCTTGAGATGGCCCAAAACAATCTTAAATGGAATAGCGACGACACGCATTCAGAGTTGTTTAATTTTATTTTTCCTGAACTTGCAGAAAAAAAGCCATCCTATGACTAATCCATAGATGTGGGATCTTTCAAAATTCATACCGGCTATAAGCGGCCCCAGAGCTTGTATCAAAACTTAGGAAAAGAGTATGAATCACTTCGATCAGCTGCCAAAGCGTCACAAAACCCATATAACTGAAAACAAGGCAGAATCGGCTTTCCAGAACTTGCTATCGAGTTCTGAAGATTTTGTTCTGCAGGCATCGGATCGCAAGGATTATGGAACCGACTACCAGATCGAAGTTGTCGATCGCGAAAGCGTGACAAATGTCAGAATTCATGTCCAATTGAAAGGAACGGAAAGAGATGAAAATGCGGATGGAACCATCAGTGTTGAGATAAGGCGCTCCAATCTTAATTACCTGCTGATGCAGCCATATTCTTTCTTTGCTTGCTATCACGCTCAAACTAACACGCTGAGGTTTTGCTCGGCTGACGCTGTGGCACGGCGGTACGAGCATAGCGGGCAGAGTTGGACCCAGCAGCAAACTCTCACTGTGATTTTCTCTGAGCTCCTTACTGTCAGGCGCCTTAAGTCGTTGGCGGCTTTGGCCAGATCTAGTTCAGCATCTTTGCGAGACAGACGGGTCGCACAAACAATAGCTCGCCCTGAAGATCTGCCTGGCGTCGTCAAAGCTACCTGCTTAGACCTGCATGTTCCAGAAGATAGAGCCCAGGCTGCAGCGATGCTCTCCAGCTTATTTGACAGTGGCGCAGACGACATAATTAGTGCGGCGTTTGAGAAATTTTCATCCGTTCTATCTCAAGACGATGATGCAATGATTTTTTGCTATATGGCGGAGATCAATCTAGGCATGGCAGGGCTGAGTAGTAAGATCGAACGCATCACGGATGGCATTACTCATCTCCGGTCTAAGCTCGGAACCGGTCGCCTCGATGTGGGAAACCTTCATTACTCGATTGGTAACGGGTTCTCGGCATTAGGACGCGAAGTTGAAGCTGTTAAGGCATACGAGCTTGCTCTTCAGCACTTGCCTGGGGATAGCGGTAATACTCCGCTGGCAGAGTGCTACAAGAACCTCGGCTCTAGCTATGAGAAGCTAGGCAATGGAGAGCGCGCAACTGAGTGTTTCCGCGAAGCGCTGCGGCACAATCCCCTACTCGCAGAAGCGCACTTCGCCTTGGGCCTCGATTGTCACCGAACAGGGAAGTACGAAAAGGCGCTAGAACATTTCGATCAGGTGGTTTTTGCCGAGCCTACCCTAGGAAAAAGATCTTCAGTCTCAGGATGGCGAATAAACCTACTTTTCAATCTAGGCGATGGCAAGGCGGCGTTTCGCGAAATAAATACGTTATTGAACGATGCGGGAGAAGAAGCTTGGATTTGGCCATGGTGTGCTCAACAAGTTGCCAACTTCGGGCGCATTTCACCAGACAATGCGAGGCTGAGCATTCCGTTCTGGAATCGGTATTTGAAGGTGTGTGAGAGCTGTCCCAGCGGCGTACGAGAACGGCTGCTGAACAAACTGTACTTGCGGTCCGAAGGTCAGGCCGCAGATTTGATCTATCTCGAATTCAAGGCTGAATTTGAGGCAAATATCCAGTATGTTCAAGGTGAAGCCGCCGCTTACCTATGGGATCGTCTTGGGCATTGGGCGCAGGAAGACGATAACTGGGAAGAAGCCGAGCGTTGCTTTCGCGTTGCGTATGATCTTGCGGGTGGCCATTATGGTTATTGTCTCGGCACGGCGCTGAACTTTCTTGATCGACCCAAGGAGAGTCTTCCGATTTTGCTGCCTCAAGCCGAGGATATTCAGCCTGACGATATGAGCTGGTTTCAGGTGGCGGTAGCCTACGAGAAATTGGGGCGCGCGCGCGAATCGATCGACGCCTATAAAAAAGTAATTGCGTTGAATCCCACTTACGAATTAGCGTGGTTCAACATGGGCGGCGTGTATTGGAACGCTAGAGAATCGGAAGAGGCGAGCCGGGTGTGGAAGGCAGCTGTGGGCAGATTTCCCGATCACGAGCTAGCGGCTCTGCTCCGCCGCGATCTCCCCTTTGTCTTTGACTAGCTGGATATTCCTGATGACTGTAGAAGACAGTCGCAGCTAAGACTAGAAAATTAAAATAAGCGTTTTAGTGGAAACGTTGGATGCGAATAGGTGGCAACTTTTAAATGCGATTTAGCGGCAATGTTGATGCGAATACTCACGCGATGCGCTACTGTCAAAACGTTCACGAATCTGCCCTACGTCCATTTGTTGAAAATACGACGCGCGTGCGATCGCCGAAATTAGCAAAAATCCTTTGCAGATTGTGACTGCATCGTCTTTCGATACCGGCAGTTAACAAGGTTGGCATATTCAAAAATGCTTGAACTCAAATCCAATCACTTGAACATCACGCAAGATCTATTTGACGGCGTTGCACTTCTGTCCTGGCTTCCTGACGAAATACTATTCAGTCTCGTCAGCCGCCATCACCGCTTTTGGGGCCATCGCCTGGCGAAACACACGAATGTCCTGCTTTTTGGTCGACCTCTCGGCGGCAGCCAACATGACTTTCCAAGTTGTATTGATGAATTTGTAAAACGTACCGATCAATGCCACGGCACTGCCATCGAGATATGCACTGAGCACACATTGCTCAATTATTATCGTAAATTCATGGATGCCAGTGAAGAAGACAATGTTGTCGCGACCCTTCGTAGTCCGACGGTCGCGAACCTCAAATTCCGGCTTGGGTTGTTGACCAGTCGATTTCGTGCACATCACCCTCTCAAAGCATGCACTGCTTGCATGGCAAGTGACTTGGAAACATCGGGCTGGGCCTATTGGCATTTACAGCACCAATACCCCGGCGTGTGGGTATGCCCGACGCACGGCGTAGCACTACAGGAATCTGACATCAAGGCTAGTGGTGTAGAGAGATTTCTTTGGCATCTCCCAGACAAAGCTAACTTTCGTCTTTGGCCATCAGCACTCCACGAAATTGAACGTACATCCTTCGATATCTTTTCACGCATATCGAATCTAACGGTGAGCCTTGTACGCTGTCAGTCACCTTATCGAATCAATCTGACGCAACTGCATCGGTTGTATCACGCAGAACTCGATCGACGAAATTTGTTAACGGCTCATGGAGGATTTCGGCTAGCGGAAATTGCCGCCGAGTTCGTCAATCATGTTCAAACGCTACGATTACTGCCGGAATTTTCGGCCCTACCCGCGACCTACGACGAAGCATATTCCCAACTATCACGTTATCTTCGTGCACCACGCACTGGAACGCACCCGCTTCGTCACATAGTGCTGATCGATTGGCTGCTCGGTGACAGCGAAAATTTTCAAAAACAGTATGCACAAACCTTATCCTCATTTCCAACGACCAACCTTTTTGCGCCTTCTACTCTGAACCACACACCGCATCCAGCGATAGTTCAAGACAGCAGAAAACTTGAACTGGTGAAGATAATTCAGGACGACGGTAAATCCGTGCGGGCTGCAGCGGTAGAAATCGGTATCGATACCGCTACCGCAATGGTGTGGGCGGCACAAATGGGCGTTGCTGTTGCGCGTCGGCCGAAGAAGCTAAAGTACGAGCGCCGCCAAGCCTTGGTGGCACAACTTCGGCAGGGTATGGATAAACTAAATGCCGCCAAGGATTTCCAAATATCCGTTGTCACTGTCACGCAGGTACTCCGCACCGAGATTGGCCTGCACGAACAATGGCAACGAGCAAGGCTCCAGGCCGCGCAGAATGATGCTCGTGAATCCTGGGCAGCATTGACGACCGAGTACGCGAACTTGGGTGTCAAACTCTTACGCGGACTAAATCCGGCCGCTTATGCATGGCTATACCGGAATGACCGTGCATGGCTATCAGAGCAAACTCCACCTAGAATCGTACCTCAGCGTAATCGCAATGCGCTATGGGACAACAGAGATTTACACTTGAGCGACGAAGTCAAACAGGTAACGTTGACATTACGATCAACGTTGGGAAAGCAAAAAATAATGCTCTGGCACCTCTATCAAGCCATCCCCGAACTAAAAGCGAAATTGTCGGCTCTCGATCGCTTACCACTTACGGCACGCGCCATTGATATCGCACTACAACGCCGCTCTCCGACCAAAATGCAAACAGACTTACCGCTTTAAGTCGCAATAGCCGTCGCTGCAAAGCAATCTGTTGCATGCATATATGTATTTTGTTATGCTTAAACCGTGAAAATTAACGGCCTACAAGCACGCGCACTTCGCGCTGCAAATATATACAAATCCATTGGACTCACTCAATCTGAAGTGGCTTCCTTTATTGGCGCCAGTCAATCCCAGGTGAGCAGGATCTTAAATGGGCGCGGACTTCGTCAATCGCGATTGTTTGAAGAATTATGCATTTATGCAGAAAATTTAAATAATAAAACATCCATTGAAGCAATTCTTTCCAATCAGGAATTGGTCGGCGCATTAGCGGATACGTGGGATGGGACGGCTGCTCATTCGAAAGCGCTTGCTGCTGTAATCCGTTCCTTGGCTCTTCTTGCCCCACCTGAAATTAAAATTTTATCTACCGCGAAAAGAGACAAATCGTCATGATTGCGCTCTCGCCTTTACCAGACGAGTTAGATCGCGCCTATTTGGGCCGCCTAATGCGAATGAACGGCTTACGGTCCGAAATAGAAATCGTAAATCTATTGGCGCAATGGGCAAACGTCCCGCCTCCTTCTCGCCATGGTGTGTGCTGCCTAGAACTCCTCTGCCGGGCTGCGCATATGGAACTGACGCAATTTGTTTGTCGACATACAACGCTTCCGCTGCGCAGATCATTCACCTCATACTTCCCTGATTTGGCTCATGGTAGCCTCGAGGGTCAATCAATGTTACGAATGACCGGCATGCGATCAGCGCGGCCCGGCGCCTATCTTTGTGTTGACTGTGTTAAATCAGATCTTGCGACCTACGGTATGAGCTATTGGCGGCGCGACCACCAGTTGCCGGGAGTGGTCTTGTGTACGAAGCATCTGAGGCCGTTACGCTATGTCGACAATAACGACGTTTTCTTAGAACCGCCATCACGCTTTGTCGATAATAGTCATGAAGTTGGCGAAGCATGGGCGAGGTTGAATCAACACCACTCTGGAATTCAACGTTTTCTCGCAATCTCGCGTGAGCTGTTGGATCGCGATAAACCAATTGATGTGAAAACGGCCCGTTTTGTGCTCCACGAGCGTGCCAGCAAGCGAGGTTGGTGCACTCATGCCGCCAAATCCACGAAACCTTTGTTAAGCGATCAAGTATTGGCGAATTTTCCTCGTGATTGGCTATCGACGATATTTCCAGTGCTGGCGGATAAAAAGCCAAGCATTACATTAAATCAAATGGACGGGGTGCTCTACCTATCCACCTCAGCATCTTCCGTTACGCCTTACATTTTGGCGTGCTGTGTCTTGTTTGAATCAGCCGACGAAGCGCTAAATGCATTGACGACACCCCGGTCAATAACAGTGGCACCTCGACGGCGTCAGGCAATCACGCCGATCGATACGGGTGAACTTCGTGCTGCTTATATTGCTGCCAAGGGTCAATACGCTCTGATTCTTCCCGATTTTTCTGGTAGCAGAAGAGCTATCTTTAATAGCCTTGAAGCCATCGGACTACCGAATCTATCCGTCAGAGATGGTCAATCGCTACTCGCCGCAGCAACTGCATTTTTTGTGAAAAAGCGATCATTGGCTGACAGTGCGGCACTGGGCGGCATCGAATTGGACGCTTTAGAGCACATCATCCGACAAGGGGGTGCCCACTTGGCCGCCGCGCTTAAGGATATCTCGGCACCGCCTACTGGTCCAGGAACCGGCGTCTTACGTGTAAAACCGAAAACGCCGGCCGAAGCCGGCGCTACGATCACTCAAGCCATAGAGCAATCTTCCTGTCATCGCATTTCCGAATTGGAAAACTCGAACTAAATTGCATTCGTCGAACGCCAAAATGTGGCTGAAAAGCCATCGTCGAGCGGCATCAAGTATTTGAATCGGTCCATACGTCATGGATCATCTGAACACAGCGCGGTAACAGATTCAAGACTTACTACGCATGCACAAGTATTGGAAATTATGCCTAACTTCGATTCATGGAGTTCCAAAACAGGGCCCAGAAACCATCGTCGCGCGGTGCCAAGTCTTCGTACTGCGCCATGCGTTGCGGATCATTTGAACGCATAGCAGCAATAGCAGGCGCAACAGGCGCGAGATAAGTATCTGCCGCTTTTTTGAAATCTTCAAATCTCAAATCATCAGTGGTGCGTTCAAACGCCACGCGATGGGCAGCAATCCAAAGTGCGATGATTATTCGTTGAATACCTCCCGTGAGTTGAATGATCAACTCCGCGAATCCATCACTCACAGGCAGCTTCTTTTTTACATATTGGTACTCGCATAACTTGGGGAAAAATACATGACGAAAGCGATGATCCAGAGCTGCTTCAAAGTGAGGTAGTGGATGATAGCCCGCCGTGACGAGTCTCTGCGTCGTACTCATGCGTTTAGTTAAAGCACCAACGCCGTCAGGGGTCCCCGAAAATAGCAACGCAATCTGGCATGTATTTGTAAAATTTAATATCCCCTTAAGGCAAGCATCTTCCACAATGCTTAACTCAAGGCCGCCCTCATTATTTTTACGCCGACTACGCCGTTCAATGCTTTGGATCTTGAAGAAATTCTGCACCTCGTCAAGATGCAAAATCCCGAGGAAATGACTCGATGCTACCTGGCGCCATTCGTCAAGCATCTGAACACCATCACGGCGATTTTTGGCAAGTGAATTAACGAATCGCTCCCCTTTGGTTACATTGTCCCAAGCCATCATCAAATTTGCCGCCAGATCATCCGTGCGGCCACTGGCTGGCACGTCTGTGGATAGCCAAACGACCTGCGATAAGCCATTAGCCATCTGCGGAAAATTTTCATGGAAAATTACTTGCTGAGGATAAGTGTTCAATCCACGCAGCACCGCCTCGGTCTTCCCACTTCCAGAGTGCCCCACAGCTATTGCCGCGCACGCTGGCGAACGTGATGGTTTGCGTGCACCGGCTTCACCACCAACCATGCGCCAGGTTTCCGCAAACAAGGGATCGCGATATCGATATCCTTGTCTAGTCATCAGATCCATGGTTGTTAATAATTGTGCGCCTTCAAGTGAAGGAATGTGCAGATCACGCAGGCTCATCAAATAATGCAAACGGATGTGTACCGGCATGCCCTTCATTTCCCCGGGCAACGGCGGCAAATGAAGTAATGATGCCAGCGCTTCTTCACGTGACAAAATGGGACCGAGACCGCGGGTTAAAATATTGCCGTTATACGGATCGTGGTTTGACATATGCAAAATCAATCCCCTTCGCCGTTAGCAGCTGCGAACATACTTTTCATCATATCGAGATAAGCTGCCTCCGTTTCATCTATCGAAGGCGGCTCGGATGCTCTCGGTTCGACCATCGTCTGCTCGTCAGTCTGCGTCTCCATTTTTCGAGAGTCTGTCATCGTTGGCAGGGCACCTCGATGTCGCTCTATCGCCTCTGCAGTAAGCGCCTTGGCTCCAGCTACAAGTGCTTCAACTCTTTGGCGTGACTTCAACGCGGCCAGAACATTAGCGTGTTCCACTTCCGCGCGATTCAATTTTCCGATCATAAATGCATCGAGCACTTCATCAAAGGTCTGATCCTTTGACGCCCGGGTCTGCTCGGATAAACGTAGATCCAGAAGCCCAGGCCCTGTCACATTAGGGACCCATATACGTGACACAGACCCGGGATAATGATTGGCAGTAATCTCCCAACTGCCAAAATTGCGTGCATGCGCAGTCCATTGCTCTTCATTGACCACTTCCGACTCGTAGTGCAGACCACCAAATCTCACGCCAGCTCGTGACACCGTTGCAGATTGGTTGGGCAAAAGGGAAGTCACAAGCTCCGACTGAGTAAATCCTCGACGTGTCCCAATGCCGACTTCGTGTCCCCAGCGCCACAAACCAGCGGGACTAGGCATCACACCTGCAGCAATCATGTGGGTATCCACGCGCGCAACACGATTAGCTGTCAGGTTGTACTCGGCAAAAATCGTGTGGAGGTATTCAGTGTATTCCCGCACGGACAAGACTGCTTCATTGGGATCAAATCGTCGCAGTTCATATTCTTCTCTGCGTGCATCGATGGCTCCAGGCACCCACAGGTATTGACGATCTTTCTCAATGCGGTGAAGTACCTCCACCAACCCTTTCATGTCAGGTCGATACGGCGGCGCATAACTCAAGCACGGAATCAGTTTGGCACCAGTCAAACTTGCTGCACGCGACAGATATTCACCGCGGTCACACATGAGAACTGCCGGCATCGTCGGAAAGGGATGCAGACACAATACTGGCTGGTATTGCCACAAATCTGCGACCAAGGCAGGGTCTGCTGCGGCGTTGAATAAGCTTACTTTAGCCGTATCCCAACTTGGCCCAGTCAAACACACATAGAAGCCCACCACTGCGGTCGACCATATATCCACAATGATATAGACCACCGGCCGGCCAATGATCCAAGCTCTGTTCACGCTTGACCGAAGATAAATGTCACCAATAGTAGAATCGATGGCCCATGTATGCCCTGGCCCTGCGACGCCTTTCCAGTTACGCCCTGTCATTCCTCTAAGACTTCGAAGAAAATGGCCCTTGGTAGTTTTCTCTAGCAGTTTTTGGAGGCGGGGCACTTCGGTAAGCAAGACTCGCTTTACTTGTCCTCGGTTTGGGTACTCGCCCATTTTTAATTCAAGAGGGATGAGATCATTATTCTCCTGTCGGTACCGTTTCACAAACTCGCTATTCATTATCTGTGTGTAGCGAGCCGGAAAATCTGGCTTCGGAGATGGAATTTTTTTGTCGGCTGCCATGATCCATTGACGCCACTGTGTACTTATCCCAGGCTGCTCGGGTGGCAACAATTTTCCTGACGCACGCGCGACTCTCTGCTTCTCAGTTTTTCTGCCAGCCTTTTTGCGGCCATCGGTATCACAGGGTCGTGCAATACCAGGCGCACCACACCGATCACGGCGTGGTCTTAAGCTCTCCTCACGAAAACCAAGGCGACACAGTTGCGACCAACATTTGTAGATCAATGCACGACTTAATCCACTTGCATCAACTGCGCTTTTTACCAAGCCACCCATACCGCCATTAACCAAGATACTGGTTCTAAGGTTATCGTAGTCAAAGAAACCAGCCATCGCCGCCTTCCGTGTTTCATATCGAGCCTGATCACCCTTTCCCTTTATTGGCGAAAAAATATTTTCAATTTCGATTCCTGCGAGAGTACCTTCTTCTTCAAGCTGTTTCAGCTCAGCATATTCGGCCCAAATTAATTCCCCAATCAGCGACAATGGCTTTTTCTTTCTGGGTGACTTGGTTACCACCAATTTTGGTCTGCCGCCACGCCGCTTGTTCTTATGCGGCGCATCTGTAAAATTGATCAAGACTGCCTTGTTGATGCGCGGCTCGACCAGGATCACACGGTAAAGACCTTCGTAGTTGCCAGACGAAATGCGTATCACTTGGTTGTGCATCAGAATACCCATGCGGACCTCCGCGACGCAATTGGATTCAGATTCCAGAAGGCAGTATCAGATAAGAGTGTGATGGGTTCATGTGGCCGCCATCCTCTGCGCAAATCAACGGGTAATCGTCCAGAGCACACCGCTTGCCAAAACGCCCGTTGAGCCAAGTCGATGTCATTAAACACATTACTCAATCGTTCGAGCACATAGGTCAACGAACGTCCCGACCACTCCTTTTGATTTGCAATGACGAAGTCGATCACAACCGGGTCCGCTGGTATGCCCAACACCCACGGCATGCACCTACGCAGCGTATCAGCCACCAATTCGTCATACATTGATGGCGTTATCAGCAACCACGGAATGCCGCGCTCAAGCCAATATTGGCGTTCAATGGCCAATAACTCTCGGGTGCGATTGTTATCAATTTCTTTGTTGATCTTAATTGCAACAGCTAGCAATTCGATCTCACCAGTAACAAGTTTCAAAGTTAGCAGCAGATCGGTGGTCATCACCCAGTCTGCGGAGCGGCCATTTCCATGTACCTTGGGATGTTTTATTCCCAATTGTTTTGCAAGCTGCAATGTCCCTGGAGATTCTGACGCTAAGGGATTAAATAGGTATGCAAAAAGTTCGCTGGTTGAATTTCCATGGCTCAATGGGATCTGCTCCCTGATATCGACGACAGATGGAAGCATGGTAGAGAACAAGAGCCCAACCCACTCCTTGTCGCTCAAGAGCTCCCTTTGACGTCCTTCCCATAATTGCAAATGAGAACGTCCTTCGCTTGCAGGATCGCTCCGGCCCACCCGGTGCCAAGGAATATAGGTTTCATATACCCCGTGTCCTCTGCCTACGCTCGTGTAGCGGTCAAGCAAATTTGGGGTAAATCTTTTTTGAGTTCGCATCGATACTCCTGTGAATAGAAACGGCAAAGCTTTGTCGTCCACTTGCCGAAGGCAAGCGGACGACAATCCGAATAGAAAAGTGGACGACTGTTTGAACAGCGTAGAGGCGTGCGAATCCATTCGAGCCTTTCCATGGAAAGGTCAAAGTATTGACAGTGGATTCGGGAGAGACGATACTTGATGCTGGAACAGTCAATATCCAAGCAGCAAATACAAAGCCAGAGAGCTAGAACCCTCTGGCTTTGGCCTTTTTAGCGCCCCAACTGTAGTTCTGAAATTGTTATTTCCAGGCTAAGTCATGGTGCCCTCCCCAAAAAGTTACTACCGGTTTCTGCATCTGGATCGGCAGGGAATTTTGCTCCAGCCTGTTGTTCAAGCCAATTTGCAATGTCGGTCGTCAGTGCAAACCAGCCGCGCCGACCAGGCAAGATAAAAACGTTTACCCCGATTTCACTTCTCTGCTTGCTGCGATGAAACGCTGCATAGGTCTTGAAACCCAAGGCAGAGTAAAGATCACGACCGCCAACAGTCGGCCCATATAAGGTGATTAGTTGATCCACAAGACTTCTCGGTGCTGAGATCATGAAGACCCTTTATTTGGATTGATTTGACTTGATCTTGACAATTTCGCGCGAAACAATCTAGGCTGCACGAATCCAGATTCAAGTGACACCAAAATATGAAACGAGCGCGCGGCGGGCAAAAAAAACACTGGGCCGAGCAGGCGCGTGTGCAATGTTGGTACGGTGAGGTCAAGCGACGTTGCGACTGGTCGGACTACTTGCTAGACAAAAAATTTGCGTGGACAGAACCAGACGGTGATGATCGTGAATCCGCCACCAGACCCAGAACATTCGAATGGATTCGCAAGAAATCACGAGTTCCGCGGGGTCTCGACCCTCGTTGGCGAAGCATGGCTGATCTAGTTGTTGCTGTTGAGAAAAATGTGCAGCTTGCAGGAACGCAAGAATTTTACGATGCTATCTTTTGGGACCTCCTCCAGGATACGACTCCAAGCCCTGAGACAGTACAGCATCAAATAGACAAACTTTTGGCTACCAACGGTCTGGTTCGTGTTCCAGCTGAGAGGGTTTCAGCAAAGGATTCACATTCACTCGCGAGTTATGACGAGCCCGAATTATTCGATCGTTGCCTAAGACTTTCACTGCACCGAATGAACCAGCTTTCGCAAATTGCACTTGCTTGGCTGGTCTACATACAAACTGAACCTCCGCACAATGCTAGATTCCGAGTTGCCGTCGAAGCAATTGTTGACCAGCTCCTGGATCATTTTTTCGAGGATCATTTCCCCGATCTGCACCTCGATTACTACCCGGAAGCCATAGGTACTCTTTGCCAAACTCGACTGGATTTGTCTGCGCGCAATTTGAGCGGCTATGGTTACATTGAAACGATCGGAACTTGGCCGGTGATTCCGGAAGAATTGGTTGGAAAACTTACAGAAAATCACTTAATTCCAGAAATTCACTTTTTTTGCCCCTGATTGGTCCAGTCCGAAGGGTTCACTCCACTTTGGAGAGATGGAAATGCAATAGCTGAGATTCGCATCAATACCGCTACCAAATCGTATCTGAAAGTTGCCATATAAACGCATTTCAAAGTTACTCAAAAGCGTTTAATTGGCAACTTGAGATGCACCTTAATCGCATCATAAAGTAACCGGCTATTCGCTTCAAAGTAACCGAGATAGCTAAAGTGCCAGCGGGTTGACAAAGCCTAGAATCGTGGAGCGAGGGCGATAGCTGTAAGCCAACGCGTGCGCATCGTGCAAGGCATGGTGTTCGGGGCGACCAATCTTATCTTTTACGTGATATTCATGGCGCAGCAATTCGTTTGTGTCACGACTCGAAATACGTGCAATCTGCAGCCAGTTCGGTACGGGATCAAGCGCGGTGCGAATCATCCGCTCATCGAATTCGCTGTCAAAATGAACGAATAATTCATCATCTGGATGCCGCACCAACTGCAACCAGTTAATTATGCGGCTTCGTATTTCTTCCTGCGGACACTCTGCACCAGAATAACGGCCTAATAAGGGCAATACCGTGTCGCGTACAAACGCACTGCATTCGCCTATTGGCGGCTGAGGCGACACTTCGATGTAAAGCTCGTCTAGGAACTTTTCGACGACAAGTCCAAGTGAAATAAGCTTGGCATCATTCAAATTCAACTGGGTAAATTCGGTGTCGAGAAATATGCGCATGTTTTATAGGGTTCGTTTTTTCGTGGCAATGGCGGACATCGCAGATTGATATGTTACACAGACATTTAATAGAAGTGGTGCCGTTGTAATGTGCGAGGCAGCTACTTTTAATGCGGATACATGATTATCTTCACGATAGCGAAACGATGTCGTAGTGCAGTGTGATGGTGTTGCGGTAGCATAGAGAGGCGGATTAGAACTCGATTGCGCGTTTAACTCGTTCGAAATGTGCGAAATCAGCGAAATGTTTTTTATAACAAGCGCTTGCACGGCTTAAACAGCCTGCGAACTGAGCGAAATGAGGGTACCGCCGATGGTTGGCGTATTTGATGTGACTACGCCAATCGATAGATCCGGGTTGGTGTGCCCGGTGCATCCAAAGGACGTTGGAGCCATTGCACACAGATCTTGGGCGGCGTTGCCGCTAGTAGATGATCGAGGCTGGCATCCATCTGCGCCTTGGGTACGCGCCCCCGAAAGCACTCGGCACTGATTTCACTGCGCGTGGCTTTCCCGTGCTCCTGCAAAAACGCCAGTACCCGATTAGCGAGATCGATGGTTTGCACCATTTTGGCTTCTTCGGCAGCACTGACAAAAACGTACCTGACCGATGCTGTGCTGTACCGCATCCACGCCATAGCAGCATCAATGTGATGAACGTCGACGCGCAATTGCAGATCGGTCAGCGCAAACAGCATGGCCATACGCAATAGCATCGGGGCGCGGCGTTCCAGCATGGAACTAATCAGTTCGCTGCCGAGATCTTCGTTGAGCTCGCCCCGGTAAAGTTGGGCGTAGTGCCACTGAGCCTGCGCCGACAGATCCATTCGCAAGTGGTCACGCTGATCATGCCGGTCGGCACCGACAAACTCCAGAACATCCAAAATCCTGCGCGCTATTGCATCCACCGTTGATTGTGGCGTCGCCTTTGGAAAGGGCAATACCTGTGATCGCTCAGCCCAGATCATCAGGAATCGGTTGGCGAAACCATTGGTCAGTTCGCGGGTAGTCATCAGGACCGTCAGCTCGCTGGGCGAAATTGCTCCGCTCAGGCAGACGTGCGGGTGGCTGGCATACAGCCGATTCGACTTGGTGGCTGGCTTGAGGCAAACGCCATCCCAGCAATCCCTTAACGCTGCGGACAGTGTGTTGCCTTCTCGACGCCCTTGGTGCAACACATTGGAAAATTCAGTTTCGACCACCCACAAGCGCTTGTCCTCGATAGCAGGGATTTCTTGCCTGCCTTGCCGATAGCCGTCATGCATCAAAGCCACCAAGCCCTCGCGGCTGGATAGGCCACCGCGATGGATCTGCGGCGGGAAGAAATCATTCAGCTCGCGCAACGCTTGGTCCATTCGTAATACCAGTGACAGAGCATCGCCCTTGCGGCCGCGACCAGAACGCCCGATGTGCAAACAAAACATGCGCGCGTGATGCCAGGTATTGCCAATGGGCAGATAGACCCCGCGCCCAATTGCACATGAGAGATAGGCCATGAAATTGGCCGCAATGGCATAAGCATTGGTTTCGGTGCCTTCACTGCCTGCTCGCGCAACATCGCCAACAAGACCATATAAACATGCCGGATCAGCGTGCGGTGAGTTGCGGTGTGTGGCCATCTGCGTCTCGCTGATCGGCTCGCCATCGACAGCAGATTGACGTGTCGGGGCCGATGCTGAAGATTCAGGTGCAGGCGAGTCAGCGGTCATTCCATCGTTGTTCATTTACTTGTCCAGCGATACCGTCTGGACAATGCTTTCGAATTCGACCAGCACGTCAGGCTGATTTTGGGTGAGGAAACGGATGACCGCCTCGTTGTCCAGCAGCTTGACCAGATAGCCCTTGGCGAGAACGAGATTTAATACGTCTTGGCCGTAGGTTTGCTCGACCATTTTGTACTGTCCTTGAAGGTTGGCCATTTCCCGCTCCATTTTCGCTATCTGCTCCTGCGACACGCCTGTCATTTTCTGTGGCTTTTTGCCTTCGACCAGCAATTCGGCCGGCGTCGCCACCAGCATGGCTTCGGCGTAGGCTGTCGTCACCGTGTTCGCAGATACCATCAACTCGACACATTCCACCTGCCTGGTAGTCTTCATCTTGCGCAGCACGCGGGAAATCTCGGCAGAAAACTGCCGGTCCTTCAGCATTTCTGCAGCCTCGGGGCAAATACCATCCAGCAAGTTCATTTTCTTGATAATTTGACTGACATCGACGCTGAGCGCCCTTGCCAGACGCTCGGTCGAGACGCCACGCTCAATCGCGCGTCGGATCATGAAATGCTCTTGGATGGTCGACAGGCGATTGACTCGGCTGTTGTATGTATATCCCTCGTCATCCTTGGCCACCAAACACGGCGCATCGACATAACCCAGGTCACTCAGGACAATGAGGCGGATATGCCCATCCAGCAGCATATGTTGATCCGACTTCTTAACCGCTTGGGTGACTGAAAGAGGTTCGATCAATCCGACCTCCTCGATCGAGGAACGAATTTGTTTGAATTTCCGCGATGTCACGAGTCCTTCCGGTACTTTATGTGAGGGCAGAATATTCGCCAATGGAACCGACAAGGCATCCATCGAAAAACCGAGGGAGATACCAGTCATGCCATGCTCCCGGGCCACACCCGTTCAGCCAGATACTTCGGTAGCGTATCAAGTCCTTCGGCGCGCAGCAGATTGGTAAAGTTCTCGTCGATAAGAAGTTCGCGCAAAGCGCCCACTATAAAAAGCAGGCGCTGTTGCGCGAACTCCGCCTTTTTCACCATCAGTCGCTGCCGTTCAACTTCCTTCCGATAGGTTCTAACTAGGCTGGACTGCGTCACGTCGACTGGCTTTCTTGGCGTACCACGCGCCACCGAGCGCCCCAGTGTGTGGCGACGTTCAATCACTCGCCTGGCTTCAATTAAATGTTTGCCGCGCAGCTTTCCAGATTCATAGGCATCCTGCAAGGCTGCCTGGACCGCCTTGTCATCATCACCGGCACCAACGATTGCCAAGGCCGCGTTAAGGGGAATTTTTCCCTTTTCAACCCCGATAATCAATCGCTCTTCCCCATTTTGAAGCAGCGTCAGAATGCCGCATACGTACTCCGGCGTGAGGCCAGTTTTGGCGGCAATCGCCTTTTTGTCATAGCCCTGGTCGCGCAATGCCACTATGCCGGCGAGAATTTCCAGAGGGCGGCATTGGCGACGGGCGATATTTTCTGCGAGGCTCATGATGAACGCGTCCTCATCACTGACAGCGACGACCAGCGCAGGAATAGTGGTTTCGCCCGCGGATTTAAACGTCTTGAGGCGCCCCTCACCACAAACAAGCAAATACCGTTCGGTGCCGTCCTCCCCTGCGCGCGGGGTCACGGTAATCGGCTTCTTAAGTCCGATCGCGTGAATATTGTCGGCAATTTCGTCAAAGATTTTGTTGTTACGTTCGCGAGGGTTATGGACATCGATGCGGTCCACCGGAATCATGCGTAACTCACCAGCTTTGTGGTTCTTGTTCATGCCACTCTCCTTAGCCGAGTGCGTTCTGCCATTCCGAAGAGGTAATCGAGGGTGTCAAAGCGATAGCTTTCCAGTTCAACGGCGTTCTGCTCTGCCAGGCTGAGGCGCGGCTGCCCAAAATCCAGTCGCGGCAAAAGGTAGTAATCGAGAGCGCTTTGGTTGTCATGGTCGAGCCGCACGGCCACGGTGATGTCGGGCAAGAGGCTGGTGTCGAGTCTGATTTTCCAGTGGTGCCGGCCAGAGTCGTGAGTTTGGCAACGCGCGAGCACCAGGGAAACGTTGAATTCGCCATTCACCCACAATATGTCGGTCCCCGGATCGCGCACAACCAACCCTCCCAATTCGGCGATTTGTTGTTCGGTCTGTGCCACGATGCCCGGGTGCAGGCTGCGCAAGAAACGATTCACTTCCAGATAACGATAGTCCCGGTCCGGAGTGAAGCCGACCATTTGATAGGCTTTGACCAAGCTACCAAAGCGGAAGGCGTACACCGACGAAGAGGGCATCCCATCCGTTTCGTTAATGATCAGGCCGGAGAGGAGGCCACGTTTTTTGTAGAGGGATCGAAGTCGGTCGACCAGTTCCTCATTGGTGTAACGCCTGGTCCGGGCGCGGATGATTCCCTGCGCCGTGTAAAAGATGTCGGGCGGCACGATGGGCTCGAAGGCACCGTCCTTTTTGATCCACATATCGGGCGTGTTGATTACTCGCAGTTTTTTGAGTTTGAAGGAGATGCGGTTGTAGACGTTATTGCCGACGTACTTCTCATTGATCAATACCTGATGCACAGTGGCACGGGTCCATGCCCGATCCAGATCAGTCAGCATGTTCATCCCGTTCAAGCGCACGGCTATTTCTGACTCCACCAATCCGTCATCAATAAACCAGCGGTAGATCTGGCTCACGATGCGGATTTCTTCCTCCGGGCCAGGCATCAGAATCACGCGATCAGTCTGCAGACTCTTGTGCTCGCCGCGGCGCAGTTCGGTTTTGATGGAGCCGTTCTGGTCAATCAATACCCGGCGCAGACCGTAGCCGGCCGGACCACCTTGCCGGTAGCCGAGTTCGATCAGCCGACACTGACCGGCGAAAACCTTGGCGGATAGTTCCCGGCTGTACTCGCCAGCCATCGCCCGTTTGACGCCCTTAACGATGGTCGATACCGGGGACCCATCGTTCTCGAATTGCTCGGCGCAATAAGCAACCTGAATACCGGCGCGTCGGCATCGGTATTCGTAATACGCGCTCTCATCAGCATCCTGGAAGCGTCCCCACCGGCTGACGTCATAGACCAAGATGATCGTGAAATCCGCCGTGCCGCTTTCAACGTCCTTGATCAGTTGCTGCAACGACGTGCGGCCATCAATGCGCAGACCACTTTTGCCGGCGTCGGTGTAGGTGCGAACAATCTCAATGCCGCGGTGGGCCGCATATTCGCGGATCTTGTCCGCTTGGTTTTCGGTGGAGTATTGCTGGTGTTCGGTCGACATCCGAACATACTCGACCGCCCTAAGCAGGGATGGCTGCTCTCCCCCAACATCGCTTGGTTCGTCATATTCCATGATTCCCGATCGCCCCAGTCAATTGGAATTTCGGCCCTCGGGAATTCACCTATATGGCGATGGTCGTCAAAGCACGCTCCTGTTCATGAACCAGGAGGGCCAAAATTCGAAGTCGCGCATCGCGTGTCGAGAGTGCATGTGTGCGGTACGTTAGCATTCATGCATGAAATCACCGAACACGTCCTCTCTTTGCAATTTTGACTTGTGGCACGCACGGGCAGGTGTGCACTGTAATTTCGACGGTCCAGACATCCATCTTTGCAATTGCACCGGCCGCGACCTTGCTGAGACGATAGATACCTGATGGCAGGGGCATTTCTGGAATTGACACGTCCATCTTTGCAATTGAGCCATTTTGCGGTCGGCCGTCCCGCTCGCGTTGCAGAGCTCGATTTCGTTCGGCATACTCTGGATGCGTGCTGCGGTATTCGCGCCAATAGTCAGGATTGCGCTGGACCCAGGCATGCTGCGCCCGAGTTTGGTTGTCCTGGTAGTCTGGATCGCTCTGACGTTTGAGCAGTTGCCAGCGTCGTCGACGTTCGAGCTGGCAGCGCGGCCTTGAGCAGTAAGATTGTTGCGGAGTTTGAGGGCGTGGTTGAAAAACCTGGCCGCACGCTGCGCACTGCTTGATTTCCATGAAATTTCTCCATACATGAATGTATGAAGCGTGCGTGAATAACTTGAACGACTGTGCCGTCGTGCCGTCCGGTTCGTTCCATGTCCGCCATATTCCTGTTACTGCAAACGGCGAGCCGTCGGCCATGCCGATCTTCCAGCGTTCATGCTTGCCTGCTTCCCAGTTCGGCTCGTAAAACTGGCTCATCTGCACCAGGCACAATTGACCTTCGCGCCCAGCGTTTCACTTAGCGCATTCATCATCGTGAATTTTTTCACGCCGTCCGGGATATGCCGCTTGGGCAGCATCCCGTATGAAGCAACGGATGCGATGCGCGTATACGCTTTGCATTCGCATCTTCGGCAAAGTCCTCTGCTCGGATATTCAGCGACAGCGCGTCAGAAAACGGAAAGGTCAGCATACGACCTATGCGCATTCGTTCTTGAGTGAGCGATCGAACCGCGTGAGTAACTCGGAGAGCCCACGCTTGAAGGCTTACGCCGGGGCAAACACCTTTGGTCTAAGGTCGACATATCCTGGCGCGAGTGGGGCGCTTTCTGCTGCGTGCAAGACTAGCGGGTCGCGCAAACATAGCGTGATCTCCTTACCCGTTGCACTATGGCCTGGTGAACAGTCAACATTCCACAATCGCAACAAGTAGCCGGCGTTCGTTGCACGCACACGCACATTCATAACGCCGTCAATCATGTCGTAGTCTTTCGCGACGACATCAGGACGCTCAACGTTCGGATGGACGATCAACTCTAGTTCGATGATGCGTGACCATTGAACATCGTTTTCTGGCTTTTCTTCTGGTCGTGCGGGGCTGTTCTCAAGCAGCGTGGTCTTGCTCATCCGAGTCAGCATGAAGTCTCGAAATGACTTGCTCTTTCGGTCGTAAGCACGCGCGTGCCATCGCAAACCGTTGTGTACTAAGGCAAATGGAACGAGTTCCCTTTCGCTAGCACCGCTGGTATTAGAGCTATAAGCCAGACGAACGGCCAGACCACGATGAATTGCACGAGAAATTGTGGCGAGCACATCCACTTGCGGAACGCTCAATGGCTTAAGAAAGTCGCACTGCACCAGAGGCTCGGTGCGATGGGCCGCGACTTCGCCGAAGCCCTGTGATAAGGCTGTAAGGGCTCGTGAGACGGAGTGGTCGAATACAGGTGTGAACGATTTGCTTGGTCGATAGACCTTGCTGGCGTTATCAAGTTCGCAGTTTGTAGGAGCGATCTCTCGATACATCGCAATATCGCGGGTCGCACCCGCAGCACCGGTGGAGAACCGTTCCACAAGGTCCGGACGTCGTAGCTCGCCAAGGAAGAATAGCCGGAAATCGATAAAGGTAAGTCGATCAATTTGCGACTTGGGAAGATCGATCAACAACTCGCAATTGTGAGGCATGGGCAGAATTAGGGATGTAGACATACGGGATGCTATCACAGGTCTTTATTCCGATTCCACTAAAGATCTGCATACATCATCAAAATGATCATGTATAGTGATCTTAGTTAAACAGTGAGGTGACCAAATGGCAAAGAACGGAAAGCCTGACGACGGGCATCGAGTAGGGGCTGTACGCGAACGCAGCCAAACACAAACCCCTAGTGGGCACTACGTGAAGCGCGACACAACGACAGGTCGCTTTGTTGATGTGAAAACCAGCGATATAACGCCATTCAAGGGCGTGCGTCGCGAAAAATAGGGGAATGTAATGAGCATCGAAGTCGACGCCAACGAAGCAAAACACACCAAAGCCCACGAAATTTTCGTCAACGGCAAGCCCCGCGAGTTCGAGGGGAAGACAATCTCCTACGACGAAGTCGTACGTTTGGCATTCCCTGAGGGGCCCTTTGACATCATCTACACCGTGGCGTATGCCAACCTGCATGGGCACGACGGCACGCTAGCGCCAGGTCAAGATACCAAGGTACGTGAAGGGATGGAATTCCGTGTCCGCAAAACCAACCGATCCTGATTCTGGTTTCCAGTTGATGCTGGACGAGGAGTTCGAAGCCGAAGTGCACCAGCAGCATTTACTGGTGCACTCCGTGCCATATGTCACAGCCGAACGCACGGTGGCTGTTGGAACGTTAGTTTGCAAATACGTGGAGAACGCGGGTACGGTCTTGCCGCCGAACGCCGCCGCCGGGGACAACCATCAAGTTTGGTGGATTGGGAGCTTTCCCTGCCGTGCCGATGGCACGTTTCTAACGGACCTTGTCGCCGACACACAGCCACAGTCGCATACAGTGTTTGAAGGATGCGTGGCCCAGCATCAATTTTCGAACAAGCCAGATGGATGGACTGAGTACCCTAATCACTACGAAAAGGTGACGCACTACATCACCCTCATCGAAAGTCAGGCTAAAGTAATTAAAGCCGAGGCCAATGCTCGAACCAAACGCGTTATCGAACCGCGCGAGCCGGATTCGGTTTTCCGATACGCCGACACTGCCAGCGTGCGCGCGGAAATTTTAGCAACCTCGGCACGACTAAAGCTCAAAAGGGTTGCGATAATCGGATTGGGGGGCACCGGGGCATACGTGATCGATCAGGTCGCAAAAACACCGGTATTAGAAATCCACCTGTTCGATGGCGATGACTTCAAGCAGCATAACGCGTTCCGCGCTCCAGGCGCAGCGACGAAAGAGGATCTGCTGAAACGGATGAAAAAGGTCGATTATTTCCTTCAACGTTACGACCCAATGCGTAAAGGTATTATTTCGCACCCCTATTACCTCGACGCTGAGAATGTAACCGAGCTGGACGGCTTTGACTTCGCCTTCGTCTGTGTGGACAAGGGCAAAGCTCGTAAAACGGTTTGCGAATATTTGATCGCCCAAGGTATTCCATTCGTCGACGTCGGCATGGATGTCGTAATGAACGCGGGAACGCTTGAACTTGATGGCACGTGTCGTGTTACCACCGCAACACGCGACAAAAGCGATCACATTTCCCGATGCGTCCCAATGGACAACGATGATTCTGACACGTTGTATCGGCAGAATATCCAAGTGGCTGACTTGAACGCGCTTAACGCGCAGTTCGCGGTCATCAAGTGGAAACAGTTATTCGGATTTTACGAGGATCGCTTCAAGTCATTTCATGCGGCCTACACGGTTGGCACTCAATCGCTTACGCGCGGTGAGCAAGATGAAAAGCTTACAGCATGAGGATGACCAACATCCGTCCAACATTTGTCCAGTTCATTCCTGACCATTTGGAGGATGGCGTCTTGTATATCAGCGGGCGCTTTCGCACGTGCTCACACAAATGCTGTTGCGGATGTGGCGAAGAAGTAGTCACACCACTCTCGCCAGCCGAATGGCGCATATCGTGCGAAAGAGATCTCGTGTCTCTCTGGCCCTCAATTGGTAACTGGGACTATGCTTGCCGCTCGCACTATTTTATTCAACGTAACCAGGTAAAGTGGGCTAAAGCGATGACCGCAAGCAAGATCAAGTCGGTGCAGCAACGAGATGCTGGGGACCTTGCCAAATTGATCAAATCGAATAATGCGGCGAAAACTGGCGAGAAGCGGCCGCAGCATGTACCACTTACACCGCCATTGGTGTCAAGCCGTGCGCCTATGTTGCCCCCGGGCACGATCAGTAAGCCACCTAGCTTGATAGCGAGACTATGCCGCTTCCTATTTGGTAAGGACTGAACCTAATTGGCGTTGCCTTGCCAATACTCAGGGAGAGTGGCTGCGCAAATCGCCTTCTCATATATTAAGCAGAAATGTCTAATGCATTTAGAATGGCGCGCATTCCTTCTGTCCGCGTTAATGGGTTAGTACGTAATCAAGAATTTCAAGCGAGCTCTCAAGTTTCCCAGCAAGCTTATTGTTTCTGTGGGGGTGTGTGCGTACAGCTTGGACATGAGATGAAACAGCAACGCTCCGTCGGCCGGGCGGAATGACAGGTGGCGTTTGAGTCTTTGCAGATACAAAGAAAAATCGTAGCGATTTTTTCACTTAATGCGATGAATTTCTGCCCTATCACTATGATGAGAAATCGAAAAAGGTCTTTGAAATCAATGAGCCGTTTTTTTAGTATCTTCGCAAACCTACATTAGCAGAGGTAGACGGTTAGTTTTCGACTTTATTTGTTGGGCGCGCACTACTTCGGCGACCTTTAACTTAATGTGTTTTCGACTTTGGACAATAAGTGACTGAATTTGCATGATCAGAAAGCCGCATGATTGCTACAGCCCTGTTTTCGACTTTAATGGGTCTGAATACTAAAGGCTGGAACAATCATTGTTCCAGCTTTTTTTTGCGCCGTTAAAAACACTATTTGCTGTTATTCGGAAAACAGTTAAGTATCCTTGAAAGGATTCGTTCTCTTATCTTGTTGATCTACTTAAGCTTATTCACTTCAACGTGGATTGAAGGCAGATCAAGAAATGACAACGACATCAAACAAAAGACGCCTGGTTTTACAAGGCATGGCAGCAGCCGCACTCGCTGGCACGGCAACTCTCGGCACAGCAGCAGAAGAGCGCACTTTGCGCATCGGATACCAAAAATTCAATACGCTGAATATCCTGAAGGGTACCGGCAATCTGGAGAAAGCCTTACAGCCTTTGGGCTGGAAGGTGAAGTGGTTCGAGTTTGCCGCCGGCCCGCAACTGACCGAAGCCTTGAATCTTGATGCAATTGATTTCGGTCATGCAGCGGATACGCCTTCGGCTTTCGCCAACGCAGCAGGCGTGAATGCAGTTTATCTGGCAGCGGAGCAGCCTTATCCAAAAGGAATCGCGATTTTCGTCGCGCAAGATTCCCCTATCCGCTCGATCAAGGAATTGAAAGGCAAGAAAATCGCGCTGGGACGCGGCTGGAATGTGCAATACCTGCTGGTACGCGCACTGGAAGAAGTCGGGCTGACTTATAACGACATCGTTCCCGCGTACGTCACCAATGCCGCCGACGTACGCGCTGCCTTCCAGTCGGGCAATGTCGATGCCGCAGCCTTATGGGATCCCTTCCTCGCAGGCCAGCAAATCACCAGCAACCCGCGTATCTTGCGCGATGGCAGCGGGCTCTCAAACAATCGCACCTTCCATCTGGCCAATCCAAAGTTCGTCGATCAAAACAAAAACATCATTCGGATCTTGTTTGCCGAGCTGAAGAAAACCAATACCTGGACCCAGGCGCACCCGCAGGAAACCGCAGAACTATTGGCACCGCAATTGGGTGTGGACGTGAAGGTACTGCGTCTCGCCACCGAGCGACGCAACTATACGACCGTGCCTATCGACGCCGGCATTATCCAGGAACAGCAACAGATCGTCGAAGCTTTCTATAAATTGAATCTGATCAAAAACCCGGTACAAGTGAAAGACAAGGTCTACGGCGAAGTATTGCTGTAACACAGCAATAGGCCAGGCTCTGCTTCATTCGCCAAATCGCGGATGAGGCAGGGCCTGCCGAGGCTTACTCACATCGCATACCTTCCATTCATTCCATTTCCTGGAAACTTCCATGCAGATCCATCTTGCCGCCTTCCTGATTGCCGGCAATGCCGCGCATAGCCAGGTGTTGTGGCGTCATCCGCAAAGCCAGGCGGGCGGCTTTCTTAAACTCGACTATTACGCACGCATTGCTCAAACCCTGGAGCGCGGAAAGTTTGACTTATTGTTCTTCGCAGATCGCCTCGCCGTATCAACCCGCTACGGTGGTGACCATCGCTATGGCGTAAGCCATGGTGACCAGGATGCTACAAGGCTTGATCCCTTACCGGTATTAGGCGCACTGGCAGCCGTCACATCGCACATCGGTTTGGGTGCCACGCGTTCTACCACCTATTCCCAACCTTATAGCCTGGCCCGCGAATTCTCCACGCTCGACCATTTGTCATCAGGGCGCGCCGCGTGGAATGTGGTGACCTCTGTCAACCAAGGTGAAGCTGATAATTTCGGTTTACGTGAAACCCTGGGACACGATGAACGTTATGACCGTGCGGATGAATTCCTCGAAGTCGCACATAAGCTATGGGGTAGCTGGGCACCCGACGCTTTGCAATTGGAAACAGCCAAGGGGCAGTATGCCAATGCCGACTTGGTAAATCCGATCGCGTATGAGGGCAAGTACTTCAATGTAACAGGGCCTTTGAACATTCCTTCGTCGCCGCAGGGTGGTCCTGTCATCATTCAGGCTGGGTCTTCGCATCGTGGGCAAGACTTTGCCGCACGTTGGGCGGAAGTGGTATTCGGGATTCAACCGGACCTGCCGCGCATGCAGCGCTTCTATCAGGACCTGAAAGGGCGCGCAGAAAAGTTCGGACGGTCTCCCAAGGACATCAAGGTGCTAACCGCATTGATGCCCTTCGTAGGCAAGACCCGCGCTGAAGCCGAAGAGAAGCTTGCACAGCACAATGCACTGGTAGACGATCCCCTGGTCGGTTTATCGACATTGTCCAGTCACATGAATGTCGATTTCTCCGCCTACCCTCTGGATGCCCCTATCGAGGACTTGCAAGTCGCCGGCATGCAGGGCTTGTTCAACCTGGTCAAGGAACTCTCGAAAGAACGGAAATTGACGCTGGCAGACATCGGTCGCTTATACGCGCGTGGCGTATTGGTACCGCAAGTGGCTGGCACCGCAGTCGACATTGCCGACTGGATGGGAAACATCGTTGCACAACAAGGTGCAGATGGCTTTGTCATTACACCCGCGCATTTGCCGGATGGTTTCGATGACTTCGTCGACCTGGTCGTGCCGGAACTACAAAGACGCGGGCAGTTCCGCCTGGATTACGAAGGCGATAGTTTGCGTAGTTATTTACAAGGCTGAAGCTCACCCACACTTTCTCGCTGAAATTTTGCACGTCCTGCGTGCTTCCCCCTACAATTATTGTTCGAATTGTTAATCGCTAATAAGCGAAAAATTGGGAACGGAGAAGCCGTGCAAAATTTAATCGAACGCCTAGGCACCCTCGAATACGCAATCAGGCAATCGATGACTGTGCGCGAAGACCAGGACGAGCCTGCCGAACCGCAGCATATTAAAGAAGCTGCGCAATGTGGCATCGCCGCTGATGATGCAATGAGCAAAGGTGATTTGCTGAACGCGGTGCAAACCCTGCACAGGGCCAGGCAAAAGAGCGCCAATACCAAAAAAGCCTGAAGAGGATGAGCAGCAATGGAATATGAAATCAATCTGCCGGATGTGGTCGCCGAAGTCACGGCTGCTTTCCAGCGCTATGAAGCCGCACTGACTGGCAATGATGTCGCGGTACTGGATGAACTGTTTTGGAATAATCCACGCACGCTGCGTTATGGTGCTGGCGAAAATTTGGTGGGATATGAGGCAATCAAGGCGTTCCGGCTGGCGCGACCGTCAAAAGGCCTCGAACGTGATTTGGTGAATACGGTGATTACGACTTACGGTCGTGACTATGCGACCGCCAATACTGAATTTACCCGTCAGGGTGAAACCCGGATCGGTCGACAAAGCCATACCTGGCTACGCCTGCCGGAAGGCTGGCGCATCGTGGCAGCGCATGTATCGCTGATAGCAGCATAAACAGCCAATCGATCTACTGCCGATTCGACTGGCTCTTTATATAGCGCTTCTTGAGATCGACAAAGATCTCAATCGCCAGATACAAACCACTGAAGATCCAGAGTGGCAGAAGCAAACAACAGAGTGCGTAAAGTAAGACGTTCATCATTACCTCGCTAACATTGCCGATGGGACATCATAGCGCAGCTTTGCCGTAGTGCTCACTTCCGGCGCACTCTTTGTAAAAAAAACTACACCGGCTTTAGCCCTTGCGATGCGACTTCGGTTTGGCCGCTTCAGCAGGACGGCCGCCCATGGTTCCCACACGCTTGGATGGTGCCTTGCTGCTGCGCCCCTTCTCCGCTACCCGACGATCACCGCCCTTATTGGGCGCTGACAGGGTAATTTTCTTGCCCGAAGTTTTTTCCGGTGCCGGTGCTACGCTGGAACGGCTGAGGCGTAGCTTGTGGGTGCCGATGGCGACCGATTTCAATTGGTCAAATACTTCTGTCGGCATCCCGGCCGGCAAGTCGAGCAAGCTGTAGTCGTCAAAAATTTCGATACGACCGATATATTTTGCCTCCAGTCCCGCTTCATTGGCAATCGCACCGACGATATTTGCCGGCTTGACACCATGCGCATGGCCAACTTCAACGCGGTAGGGTTCCATGTCGACCCCGCTCCCTTTGCGTTCACGCTCTTTCTTGGCCGGTGCGGCAGCAACCTCAACCGGCGCCGCTGGTGCAGCTGCACGCTCGCTGCGTTCTTTCACTTCCTTGCGTGCCGGCTTTGCGGCCGGAGCAGCCTCGCTGGCGACGGCTTTTTCGAAGGCCGGCTTGTTCGCTGACCGGGCGGGTGCGGCTGCAGGCGCATCGCCTTCGCGGCTAATATTCAATTGCTGACCGGCTACCCACACTGTTTTCAGGTGATTGAATTGTTCCGGCGACAGGTTCTCCGGCAAGTCCAGCGTACTGTAGTCATCGTAAATTTCGATGCGGCCTATATATTTGGAATCCAGGCTGGCTTCATTCGCAATCGCGCCGACGATATTGCCCGGCTTCACGCCGTGCGCATGGCCGACTTCAATGCGGAAACTTTGCATGCCGGCATCCGGTGCACGCGGAATGCGTTCCTTGCGCGGAGCGGCAGGACGCTCGCTGCGTTCGAAACGATCTCCACGTTCAGGACGATCACCACGCTCAAAACGTTCCGCACGTTCAAAACGACCGCCGGATACCGGCTTGTCATCCGACCATGAGCGTTCACGCACTTCATTCTTTTTATCCAGCAAGAGCGGTACATCGCCACGCGCCAGCTTGGCCAGCGCTGCAGCGATTTCGACCGCAGGCACATTGTGTTCACGCTCGTAATCTTCTATCAGCGAATGGAATACTTCGAGGCCGCCGGCAGCAATGGTTTCTGCAATCTGCTCCTTGAAACGCGAAATACGCACATCATTGACGGCTTCCACACTAGGCAATTCCAGCACCGAGATCGGCTGGCGCGTCGCGCGCTCGATCGCTTTCAAGAGATTGCGTTCACGCGGCGCGATGAAGAGGATCGCTTCGCCGCTGCGTCCGGCACGGCCAGTACGGCCGATACGGTGGGTATAGCTTTCCGGATCATGCGGTACGTCGTAGTTAATGACGTGGCTGATACGCTCCACATCGAGACCACGCGCGGCGACGTCGGTCGCAACCAGGATATCGATTTTTCCATCCTTTAATTGCTGGATGGTGCGCTCGCGTTGCTGCTGCTGAATATCGCCGTTAATGGCAGCGGCGGAGAAACCGCGCGCCTGCAATTTGCTGGCCAATTCTTCGGTACCGAGCTTGGTACGCGCAAAGATGATCATGCCATCGAAGTTTTCCGCTTCCAGGATGCGGGTTAATGCATCCAGCTTTTGCATGCCGCTGACCAGCCAGTAACGTTGACGGATGTTGTCGGCGGTACCTGTCTTGGCTGCGACCGTAATCAGGTCAGGATCGCGCAAGTAAGTGGTCGCTATCCGTTTGATGGCCGATGGCATGGTGGCCGAGAACAAGGCGGTCTGGCGCGACTCCGGTGTTTTTTGCAGGATGGTTTCGACATCGTCGATGAACCCCATACGCAGCATTTCATCGGCTTCATCCAGCACCATGGTCTTGATCCTGGACAGGTCGAGCGAGCCTTTTTCCAGATGGTCGATCACGCGGCCCGGCGTACCCACTACCACATGGACACCGCGGCGCAAGGCGCTCAACTGCGCGCCATAGCTCTGACCACCATAAATTGGCAACACGTGAAAACCCGGGATGTAAGTCGCATAACGCTGGAATGCTTCCGCGACCTGGATTGCCAGCTCACGCGTCGGAGCCAGCACCAGTGCTTGCGGTGTGGTTTGTTTGATATCAATGCGCGCCAGGATAGGCAAGGCAAACGACGCTGTTTTACCGGTCCCGGTTTGCGCCTGTCCCAATACATCGCGATTATTCAGCAACAGGGGAATAGTGGCGGCCTGAATCGGCGACGGCGATTCATAACCCAATTCCTGCAGCACGCGCAGCAGCGGCTCGCTCAGTTTCAGGTCGGCAAAGAGGGGAAAGGATGGTTCAGACATAGTTACTCACAAGAATGTTCGTATCGCGGAGTGCGAAAAGATGGACGAAGTTTACTCTGTTGCTGCCGCAATCGACCAATAGCTTGAAATTAGAGGAAAAATACTTCTACGATGAGCATTATTTTTAGATGGACCAACAGCGAATAACTTTTTACATAATTTAAAACTTAATCCCATATTCATGGGATGCGCTTAATTGATTGATAAGCCATTCTTACGAGCTAGAAAACCGATACCTCCTTCGGGAAAGTCCCTCTTATTTCAGGATAATCAATGCCTAGGTTAAAAACTCTGTACATGGGTGCCATTAATATTACAGTTCACCCACATAAGCCCGAGACATACATTGAGCTGCTAGAAGCTGTCTTAGACGGCTCTAAGATGGCCGATGCAGGCATGAACCACAAGATGTTTCTAGGCAGGCTCGGAACGATTGTGGATGACAAACCACTGGATGGGCTAGCCGGAGATTTCTACAGATTTTTTAATTTGGATAAAAAGAGTGCTTGGATCGACGTCGTCGAACGCCGTGCCTTAAAGCGTGGCGAAGCAAGTCGGATGAAAGAGATACCTGAGAACCTAAAACCTGATGCGTCAAGATTCCAGTTCGTTTTCTTTCCAGAAAGTCATAAATTGATCTTTACTCTTAAGGGGGAATATTTCGAAAACAGCCTTACAAAGCCTCGATCAGCCCCGTCCATTTCAGCTAATAGGATGGTATTCGTCCTCGAAGAGCTGTTTTCAGCCCCTAAGATTTTGAAGAAATTTGGCAAAGTTTCGGTTACCGCCATCCCCAAACAAGAAAAAGTAGAAGAACTGCTGAATTTGAAACGCTTACAAACACTAACAATTGATCTAACTCGCCCCAACCCCGATGACTTCGCAACCATCGAACGTAAACACTTCAAGAAATTAGACAATCAAAATATAGATAAACAGACAGTTATAGTTCATGCCGCTACTGCAAGCGGCGTGAAGCCAGATGCAGATTTAAAGCAGCTAGCGCGTGTAGCGGCATCTAACGGGAAAGTGCGAGCCGAAGGATATGATGAAACAGGGAAAAAACGAATTGAATCAACCGCATCCCATCCACATATAGAAACTGCTCAATATGACCCCAAAGCACAACAAGTTATTGAAGTATTGATCGAGAAAGCTGTAGGCTTCATACGAAAAATGAAGATTGAGAGATCTACGAACAAGCAGCAATAACGGAAGAAACCCATGTACCTTGGCGTACGCGAAATATTTAAACGTTACTGGGATAACTATGGAGGTATGAAAGCTCTACTGAGTTCTTTTTACCTACATATTTCTCTGGTACTGACAGCAATCACTTTTCCCATTTGGAGCAAAGAAGATTGGTGGGAACAGGTACTAGGAATCCTTCCAAATCTTCTTGGCTTTACTATTGGCGGCTTTACTCTATTTTTAGGTATTGGAAGCGAGAAATTCCGCGCAAAGCTCGCACAAAAACAAGAAGATGGCTCATCGATACTTATTCAAATCAGTGCAAGTTACGTGCATTTTATAGTTGTTCAAACAATCGCAATATTTTCAGCCATAGTTGCCCAAGCAACCTACAGTCCCACTCCTGTTTGCATTATTGATTGGCTACATGCAAACCATATTGATCCTGTTGTCTTTTTTTCTTATCTTCGAATAGCAGGATGGGGACTTTCGTATCTCATGTTTCTCTATGCTTTGATGCTTATCCTCGCAGCATGTATGGCAGTCTTCCGAACAGCATCTTGGTCAGAGGAATCTCCCCCCCCTATCACCACGAATAAGTTTAAAAATCTAAAACAACGGCCCACAAGGCGGACTCGTTCAAGGTAGTACGCATTCTTGTATCCACTAGGGGAAGTACGAGACATTTAAGTACTTGTTATGTTCCTAGAAAAGTACCTAATCGAGTAAAAGATATCTACTTGCACGATATGAGTTTTAGTCTGTGATGGTTGTATTCGAAAGAGCTATCAGCGCAGGAATTCATTGTTTTTTATCAGGAAAACTTCAGCCTGCGTATAGCCGGGCTTGCGTATCAGACGATACTTAGCAGCGCTTACTTGTTCTGAATGATCTGATATCCATCCCAGTTGCCGCGGGCATTGGTGTCTATCTTGGCGCAAAAGCGCACCTCGCCATTCACGTCGCAAGTGATTACATCGGCATTGGCGCCGCTTTGCCGCAGTTTGGCGATATCTTTGGTCAGCTTCGCTTTCTCTTCGCGCAGGTGCTGCAGCGAAAACGGGCTGGGTACATACAGCCACAAGGCAAGGATGATCGCTCCCGGGATGATAAACCAGCGCACACTCTTCGCGCTGCCCGAGCTCTTGTCTTCTTTCGCCCTGCCACCTTCAATGCGATTGCTGATCGTGTTGACCGCATCCGCCATTGCCTGTCGGATCGATTGCTCAATCTGCATACGTATGGCCAGCGGCAATTCCTGACTCATACCGGTTAAATTTTCACTCATTGCATTCGGCCGTTCATTTGTCATGACGCTGCTCTCTTATGCGGTTCTAAAAAAATAGGCTCCCGAAGGAGCCTGAAAGTTGAGTTCAAATCTTTGCGTTAATTACAGCTTAGGCATGCGCGGTAGCGCCCCCGGCAGCTGCGTTCTCCTTCCTCAAGAGATCAGCGGAGAATGCCACGTGTTTCTTGAGCAGAGGGCGCAGAGCGACAATCGCGAGGATAGCTGCGGTCAAATCCATACATGCAACGGTGTACAGAACAGTGGACCATGTACCGGTTGCTTCCATCATCAGGTTACCAACTGGTACGAACAGAGCACCAATACCTTTTGCGGTGTACAGCACGCCGTAGATCTTACCGATGTGTTTGGTACCGAATGCATCACCAGCCAGAGCCGAGAACAACGAGTAGACTTCACCCCATGCCAGGAACACGACGCCGGACAAGATCAAGAATGCCCATGGGTTGTGACCGAAGTAGCCCAAAGCGATAATACCGAAGCCTTCGAGTGTGAACGCGATCACCATGGTTTTTTCACGACCGATGTTGTCCGAAATCCAGCCGAACAATGGACGGGAGATACCGTTCATGATGCGATCGAGCATCAGTGCCAGTGGCAACGCTGCCATCACGAAGAAGTGCAAATCGACTTCAAATTCTTTAACGCCCAAATCTTGTGCGATAACACCCAGTTGCGCCACAGCCATCATACCGCCGGTAACTACGCAGATGAACATGAAGAACATGAGCCAGAACAGTTTGGTGTTCAGCGCTTCTTTCAATGTGTAATCACGTGTTGCCTGAACCAGTTTGGCGGATGCTTTAACTTCACCTTTAGCCGGCGAGCGCAGGAACCATGCTGCGACGAACGCCAGCGAGCCTTGCAAGATACCGAAGAACAGGAAAGTTTCTTGGAAACCCGACGATTCGATCATTGCCGCGATAGGCAAAATCGTTGCAGCGGAACCAGCACCGTAACCACCAGCTGTCAAGCCAACTGCCAGACCGCGACGGTCCGGGAACCATTTCAACGCGTTGTTGATACATGTCGCATAGATCGAGCCTACACCAACGCCACCCAATGCTGCGCCAACGTAGAAGCCCATCAGAGTTGATGCTTGCGAGTTGATGTACCAAGCCAAACCAATGAAGATCGCGCCGAACGCAACCATCAGACGTGGGCCGAGCTTATCGATGAAGTAACCTTCAATCGGCGCGAGCCATGTTTGAACCAAGACGAAAATCGTAAATGCGATTTGAATTTCTGCACGGGCCCAACCGAAGGTGCCCTGGATTTCCGGTACGAACAATGTCCATGCGTACTGGATGTTGGCAGTAGCGATCATACATACGACGCCAACTACGAGCTGAAGCCAGCGCGTCGCGTTCGATGTACCGGATGCGCCACCCGATAATTGTTGTGTTGCTGTTGTCATTTCTCTTCCTCGTGTTCATCGCTGTTTTGTGCCGGAGCCAAAACGAACCATGATTAATAGTTAATGCGTTCGCGTACAGCTAGATCGCAAAGACATCCTCAAGTTGTATTTGCAAGGCGGTCATAAATGAACCGGTCGTATGCCGTTCCGCCTTTTGCCGTGGTGATCCGGGTGGGATCGCTTAAGCAGCGCCTTAACCTGATTTCCACCCTGCTTTGATGAAACCAGCGGTTTTCACTAAGCGACTCCAACTTGTCACGATCAACGAATTTTTTGCCTCGCGACAAACAGATTTCGTTGCCCGGTTGCCCGGAAATGTTGCTGCGACATCAAGCTGGAACTGCGGGAAAAGCCGTTTTTTTCATCTCACGATAGGGTGAAGCTAACGTTAAGATTTCGTGACGATACGCACTCGGACTTTTGCGAACAATACGTAGTTATACTTACCGTGAATACGTAGTTACCCTTAAAAAAGCCTGTTTTTTGCCTGCCTGTTGCGTCGCAATGAATAGTAGATATTCACCAAATTTATATGATGAATCGGCTGCCGGAGCCCGTCGTTTATAGCTGAAATCGAATAGGGGATTTTTTCTGTAAATCAAAATTCTTCGGGAAATTGACGCTTGAAAACAGATGCATATGCTGCGCCGCAGCATTGAAATATTTTTCCGATTTTTCGCAATAAGTTATTAATTTGAAATTCTTTTTTGATATCGAAAATGATGTTTTAAATCATTGCCCGGAAACGGCGGTTCGAAATTAGGCGAAAGCAATGTATACGGATGGCTATGACGAATGAAAAACGCCGGCAAGGATAATGCCGGCAACAATTACGGGGGTAGGAAAGCCATGCGCCGGCAAATGTCCGGCCTGCGCCTAAGGCAGATTCATGGCGGCGCGCAACTCTGCACGCGCCGCGGCAAAGTCTTGCTGGAAGGCCGGGTTTTGCTGTATCAGTACGGCAATCAGTGTAGCCAGGCGCTGGCCGGCAGCAACGTCACTCGGATAGTGGACGCCGCCTATGACGCGGTTTTCACCAAACTCTCGGGCACGCGCAAAAATTTGCTCACTCTTTTCAGGTAGCAGATCCGCCAGCACGATGGCTGACAGGAAGCTGAAGGTCGCGTGTCCGCTTGGATAGGAGCCGCTGCGCGAGTACTTGGCAACTGGTTGTATCCGCGCATCCGCCAGGGGTGGGCGCACACGCTTCCATTTATTCTTGCCCTGCTTCTCCATCACATTGCCGGTTTCATGCAAGGTTTCAAACAGACGGGCAGTCAGCGGCAAACGATCTGGCCGGAATCCATCCCCTATTATCGAGGCAAAACGAAAAACGCTTTGCTCATGATCCGCCACAGCCAGCTTTACCTGCGCAGGTGTGCGCTGCGCCTGTAACGACAACATGAACTCAATTTCGCGCCGGGTAGCCGCAGCATCAGGCGGCGGGCCCAGGAAACGCGTGCTGTCTATTTGCGCAGGACTCAGATAAGTCCAGCTATCCGCGTCCGCCATTGCGGCCATTTTTGTATTGCTAACTGCCGTTTCCGCTTGCAATGGTACTTGCGTCGCACAAGCCGTAAGCGAGAACAGTAAAGCCATAGCGGCATACTTGCGGATGAAATACATGCGAGGTCTCCTTCGATATCAAATAGTTTTACTTGCTGCGCGGCCACGCTCTGGACGCGGCATTCGCGTATTTGCCCGAACACAAACGTATCAATTACACAATTTTTATATTTATTTACAGTGGGAACGCTTAATCATTACCAATAGCGAATTTATTGACAGCAGATCAGTCGAACAAAATTCCTCAGCACGTTCATAATGACGGCAGTTTCCATTTGCAGTAGAACATGAAGTTCCATTCTATTCTGACCAATATGCGTGCCCGTACTGCGATAGGTATAGGGCTCTCACTGCTGATACACGCGCTGATCCTGTTCTTTGCGCTGGATCAGGCAAAGGTGCGCGTAGCGGAATCAGGGGAATCGCCGACAGCACCGCTGGAAGTCAGCCTGATCACACAGGCACCGGCGCCCAAGCCGGCACCGAAAGCGGCAACACCGCCCGCACCGGAACAAAAGAAAGTAGAAAAATCGAATCCGGCACCACGCCAGCAAAAATCCGCATCTCAGAAAAAAACCGAACCGATCCGGCAAGCGGATAAAGGCACTCCGCCCCCGGTTGCTCCCAAGACCACCAGCAAGGAAGCCCTGCCACCCGACATGAGCGATATGCTGGCGGCGGCACGCGAGCGCCGCCGCGCAGCAGGGATTATTGAGCCGGATGCACGCCCGGTCGAAGACGACAATGCAATTGCACGTGCCAATATTGCCGAGATGGTGCAGCGCCAGTCACGCGGCCGCAATGAATCGGGGGGCGTGTTTCAAATTACTTTCAAGGGTGTGCGTACTGCGGAATTCCTGTTCCGCGGCTGGGATTTGCGCCGCAAAACCAATTCGCGCCAGTTGATCCAGGTCGACGCCGGCCCGGGTGGTGATATCGATACCGCGATCGTGCGCCGGATGATAGACCTGATACGCCTGTATGAAAAAGAAGACTTCAACTGGAATTCACCACGCCTGGGTCGCGTCGTCGTTTTGTCGGCGCGTATGCGCGATAGTGCGGAGCTGGAAGAATTCTTGAAACGCGACTTTTTCGAAGATCGCCCACGTTAATGACATGATGCGCGCTGCCGGATAATCGCCACGATTGCAGCATTAGATGCAGCCGACGCGATGTCGGCTGATTTTATTGAATTACAGGATTGCCGATGCGCCCGGATGCGGAATATCCGTCATCGATTTTCTTTCCAGCACACGCAAATCGGTATCCAGCCTATAAACCAGTGGCACGCTGTTAGGCACATCAAAGCGCGCGACTTCTTCGTCCGGCATATCTTCCAGCAATTTCACCAGCGCACGCTGGCTATTGCCGTGCGAAGAAATGATCACATCCTTGCCCTGCTTGAGCACCGGCGCGATCGTTTCGTCCCATACCACCCTGACACGTTCCACCGTATCCTGCAGCGACTCACCGAGTGGCAAAGCCTCCCGCGCTACGCCCTTGTAACGCGCTTCCTGTTGCGGGGCGCGCGCATCGTTGACGTCCATCAACGGCGGACGGGCATCAAAACCACGACGCCAGGCCCATACCTGTTCTTCACCGAAGCGCTCTATCATCTCGGCGCGGCTATGGCCGGTCAGCGCGCCGTAGTGCCGTTCGTTCAGACGCCAATGACTGATAATGGGTGTAAACATTGCATCCATTTCATCCAGGATCAGCCATTGCGACCGTATGGTGCGTTTCAGCATGGAGGTAATCGCGAGATCGAAGCGGAAACCGGCCTTGGCCAATGCGCGCCCGGCGCAACGTGCCTGCTCTATACCATTCGCGGTCAGGTCGATATCTGCCCAGCCGGTAAAGCGGTTTTCCCTATTCCACTGTGACTCGCCATGGCGAACAATCACCAGATTACCCATTACTTTTCTCATATTGAAGCAACAAAGCATGAAGATTAACTGAGATTCGCCAAGGCTGGAGCATCTCGCGTATTTTTCATTCGGGCAAAAAAACAGGGAGAATACTTGTCTACCGTCGAGACAAGCACGCAAAAAGTGATGAAAATGGCTGTTTGGAAAGCAAACTCCTGCTTTCCTGGCGAAAATAGACGGAATTTTTCAGGGCAACGAGAGTCAATCAACAGCGCATCGCCCGATACGCGCTCATTTTGGAGAATTTAGTTTATGCAATTCAGCTCCCGCATCCTGTTGTCGGCACTCGCGCTGGCAACGATAGCCGGTTGCGCAGGGCCCAAGCCTGTTGCCTATCAAACGGAAAAATTCGATTCGACTGAAATTTATGCACGCCGCTTCACGGTATCGTCCGATGTCGCGTGTGAAGCGGTGCGTCGTACCTTATTGAGCCAGGGTTATGTGATCAGCGCGTCCACCACGACGCAAATCGATGCACGCAAGAGCTTCCAGCCGGAGAATGATGTGCATGTACAGATCGCGTTCCGCGTGGTGTGCACCACCGATAATGCCGATGGCAATCTGACTTCGGTATTTGCAAATGCGCTGGAAGACCGCTATGCCTTGAAGAAAATCAATAACTCGGCCAGCGTGGGCGTCGGTGCACTGGGCTCGCTGTCGCTGCCCTTTTCATCCAGCGACGATTCGCTGGTGAAGGTTGCCAGCACCACGATTGCATCGGAAAAGTTCTATTCCCGCTTCTTCCAATTGGTCGAGCGCTACCTGACGAATGAGGCAGCACCCGCACCGGAAGCACTGGAAATGCCGGATGAACACCTGCGTCCGCCGTTCAAGACACGGGCTGTGCCGATTCCTTCTGCTCCTGAGCAGTAAGCTGCCAGCCCCCACCCAGCGCCTTGTACAGGCTCACTGCAGCCTGCAAACGCAACGTGCGCAATTGTGCGGCCGCATCCTGTGCCGCATACAAGGTACGTTGCGCATCCAGTAAAGTCAGCGATGTCTCAGCACCGGCGCGATAACGCGATTCGGCCAGGTTAAAGGCACGCTGCGCCTGGCGCAGCTCTTCTTCTTGCGCGATACGCTGCGCATCTATCCCCGCCACCGCATTTAATGCGACTTCCACATCACCAAATGCGGCAACGATGGCGCGGCGATAATTCGCCAACAGCTCTTCCCTTTGCGCCAGCGCCAAGTCACGCCCTGCTGCCAGGCGACCGGCATTGAAGATAGGAGCGGCCAGGCCCGCCGCCAGGCTATAGACAGGATTGTCGAATACGCTGCTGACACGATTGCTGCCTGCAGTAATATCGCCACCCAGTGAAATACGCGGCAACATCGCCGCCCGCGCAGCAATGATATTTGCATCGGCACCGCTCAACTGCGCTTCGGCCCGCGCAATATCCGGGCGTCGTACCAGCAGATCTGCCGGCAAGCCTGCAACCACCGCCGGTGCCTGCAGTTTGTTCAGTTCAGTGCCGGCCAGTACCAGCAAGGATGGATTGCGTCCCAACAGTACTGCCAGGGTGGTCAGGCTATCTTCCGCTTGCTGCCGGATCGCGGCACGCGCACGCATTTGCGCCGCCAGCACGCCACGTTGTTGTGCCAGCTCAAGCGGATTGGCGGCACCGGCGCGTGCACGTGATTCGATCACGTCCAGCAGGCGCTGTGCGCTCGCGACGCTAAGATCCGCAATCGCTACACGTTCGCGCAAACCCACGGTCTGCAACCAGGACGATGCAACACCGGCGGTTACCGTCAGATGTACGGTATCGCGATCAAATTCCGCCGCACGCAAACCAGCCCGCGCACTATCACGCACCGCACGGTTGCGGCCCCAGAAATCCAGTTCATATGTAGCGCTTAAGCCAGCCTGATACACGGTGCCGGTGGCGGTGCCATTACCATCGCCGCCGAGGCGACCGTTGCGGGTCGCACCAAAGTTGCCGTTCAACTCCGGTAGCAAGGCTGCGCCGGCAATTGTGGCAGTCGCTTGTGCCTGCGTGACGCGTGCAACTGCTGCGGCAATGTCATAGCTTTGCACTTGCACCGTTTCCAGCAAACTGTCCAATTCGCTGCTGCCAAAACTGCGCCACCAATCGCGCGTCAGCACCGATGTCGTACCCGTTGCATCAACGTTAGCTTGTGGCTGGCGCCACTGTGGCGCCACTTCCGGCACTAATGTCTGCTGCGTCGCCTGGGTCGCACAACCGGCGAGCAACAGGGCGGCAGAGAATCCAGTCAATATCTTCATCATTATCTTTGTCCGCTCATTCCGAAGCCAAAGCGATCACGGGATCCAGCCCGGCCGCCTTCTTCGCCGGCATATAGCCGAAAATCAAACCGGTCGCGACCGCACAGGCAAACGCACCGATGATCGCCGATAGCGAAAAAATCACCGCCACATTCCAGAACAGCAGCGCCGCGCCTATGGTCAAACCGGACACAACACCAATCACGCCGCCGACGACAGAAACCAGCACGGCTTCCGTCAGGAACTGTCGCAAGATATCCCGTTCCCGTGCACCGGTCGCCATGCGGATACCGATTTCACGCGTGCGTTCCCGAACCGTCATCAGCATCACATTCATCACACCAATACCGCCGACCACCAGCGAAACGGCGGCGATCAAGCCCAGCATCATCTTCATCGCATTACTGGTTTGCGCCGCCGCCTGTAATTTGGCTGCGGCATTACCGATGCGGAAGTCGTCGCGTCCACGCCGTTCGATCAATAGTTTTTTCATTGCGGCTTCGGCTTCCTGTACCTGGTCTTCCGATGCAGCTTCCACCACCGTGTAGTCAGGTTCAGCGCGGGCATCATAGACCCGCATGCGTCCCGAGTTGTACGGGATGAAGACCATCTCATCGTAATCCTGCGAACCCGAGTCCGCACCACGTTCCGCCATCACACCTATGACTTCAAACGGTGCATCGACGATCAGGATTTGCTTGCCGATAGGATCGCTGCCATCCGGGAAAAAGTTTTTCCAGGCTTTATGCCCGATCACGACTACCGGCGCGAGGTCGCGATCTTCGGCCGGCGTGAAGAAGCGCCCTTTGCCGACGCGCCAACGATGCACCAGTGGCATCACGTAAGCACTGGCGAAGGCATAAACCTGCCGATCCACATTGCCATAACGCACAGTGACCGGATCACCGATGATGGGCATGACATGACCGATCTGCGGCAAGGCCGCTACCGCATCGAGGTCTTCTATCGTCAATCGTCCCGGCGGACCACCGTTAGATGGATGACCACTACCCAGATACATAATGGTGGTACCGAGCGAACCCATCTCATCAATGACGCGCTGCTTGGCACCCTCACCCACGGCCAGCATCACGATCACCGAAGCGACACCGATCACAATGCCGAGCAAGGTCAGGCCGGTACGCGTGCGGTTCATGCGCATGCCGCGCCAGGCGGTACGCGCCGCTTCCCGCAAATCATCCCAGAAGGAGGCACCGGCATCGCGGCCGGCCTGTGTCATATCGGGCGCAGGCAAAGCCTGCTTCACCGCCGAGACCCCGGAATCACCGACGATTTCACCGTCGCGAATTTCAATGACACGACGCGCCTGGTCAGCGACATCGCGATCATGGGTAATCAAAATAATGGTGTGGCCGGCATCCGCCAATTCATTCAGCAAGGCCATGACTTCGGCACCGCTCTTGCTGTCCAGTGCACCGGTCGGTTCATCGGCGAGGATGATGCGACCGCCATTCATCAACGCACGTGCAATCGAAACGCGTTGTTGCTGGCCACCTGAGAGTTGGCTTGGACGGTTATCCAGCTTGTCGCCCAGACCCAGGCGCGTCAGCAAAGCAGACGCGCGTGCGGCACGATCCGCTTCCGACATGCCGGCATAAATGGCCGGCACCTCGACGTTTTCGCGGGCGGATTCGGTTGCAATCAGGTGATAACCCTGAAATACGAAGCCGAAGGCTTCACGCCGCAACCATGCCAGCTCATCGCTATCCAGCGTTTCAACGTCGCGTCCGCTAAACAGATAGCTGCCGGAGCTCGGCCGGTCCAGGCAACCGAGCAAATGCATCAGCGTAGATTTACCAGAACCCGAAGCGCCGACAATCGCGACGAACTCGCCCGCGTGGATCTTCAGCGATAAACCATGCAGCACTTCCACCGCAGGTGCATCACCATTGCCCCCGTATTGCTTGCGTATCCCGCGCAGTTCAATCAGCGGTGCTTCTGTTACCACTGAAACCTCCGCGTCTTGCTCTGCGCCACGACCTCACCGGTAATCAGCTTTTCGCCTTCTTTCAGTCCTTCGAGCACTTGCACAGCCAACCTGTCATTCACACCGGCACGTACTTCACGCGCTTGCGGCTTGTCGTCACTGCCAAGGATACGGGCGGTATATACCTGCGGCTTTTGTTCCACCGGCTGCAAGGCACTCAAAGGTGCCACCAGCACATCACGTGCCGATGCAGTGATGAAGGAAACCTGCGCCGTCATTTGCGGCAATAGTTCGGCATCCTTGTTATCCACATCAAACAGCACTGTGTATTGCACTACCTTGCTGACAGGGGTCTGGTTCGGGCTGGACTGAGTAGCGGCAGCGACCGGCGGTGCCGGCAATACCTGACGCACTTCCCCGGTCCAGCGGCGACGATCACCTGCCAGTGTTGTGAAGTAAGCCGCCTGTCCTGCCTTGACACGACGGATGTCGGCTTCCGACACCGTGGTCCACACCGTCATCGCCGACAAGTCGGCAATGCGCATCAGGGTAGGCGTCTGGTAGGTTGCATTCAGCGTCTGCCCTTCTTTCGCATCGATACCAATCACGGTGCCGCCCATAGGCGCATAAATCCGGGTGTAGCCGAGACGCGCTTCATCCGCCTTCAGGCTGGATTGCGTTTGCACAATGCGGGCCTGGGTCTGTGCGATGCGGGCGACGGCTGCAGCGAGGTTTGCTTCCGCCGTCTGTACATCTTCCAGACGGGTTGATTCATCCTTGTGCATCTGTTGCTGGCGGTCATGCTGCTGCGAGCTCAGGCGATGTTGCGCCCTTTGTTCCGCCAGCTGCGCCTGCAATTCATTTTGCTGTGCGCGGCCGGCATCCACCGTCGCCTGCAACACGCTGGCATCAATCTCCGCCAGCAACTGGCCTTTCTTTACCACGTCGCCCGGCTGCACATGCAGCTTCAGGACCTGGCCGGAGACCTGCGCGCCGACTTCCACCGAACTCATCGGTTGCAAGGTACCGATCGCGGTCACCGTGGCTTCGATATTGCCGCGTGCCACCGGCGCGACTTCAAACTGTGCATCGCTGCGATTGCCGGACCACAGGCCGATCGCGGCCAATGCGGCCACCAGTACGACGAGGCCAATTGTTTTTTGCTTGCGGGTGAAGCTCTTGCGCGTATTCATTATTTCTTGACCTCAAACGTCAACGTCGCGGTATGGCGTACGTCATCATATTTTTTACCGTCCAGCGTGACGGAACCGTTCACACGTGCAGTCACTTCCAACAAATAACGCGCGGGAAACGGCGTCGTCAGGGTGACGGTGCCGTCCTTCGCCGGTTTCAGCACGCGATGCCAGCCTTCGGAAGTTTCGACATTTACCTGCGAAGCGGCCACCGTATTGCCTTTCCATACCAGCTTGAAGGTATTGCCGTTGGCTTCTGTCGGCACCAGTTCCAGGTCGTTCACCGCCTTGGTTTCACTGCGGCCGTTCTTCGCCTGGAAGTAATTCAACACGCCTTTGTCACTAATGCGCGTGGCTGCCAGGCGCAAGTCGCCGCCGGCAGGTGCTGCGATGTTCAGGCGCTCCGCCTCCGCCGAAAGGGGCAGGTCCTTGCCGTCTGCCATGAAGGCGCGCGCGGCGGTAATCGTTGTTGGCGCTACCTTGCCCGCTTCAAACTCGCCGACATACGCATGCGCAGTCCCGGCTGTGTCGCGTTCCAGCCAGACATAGTCGGCATGCGCGGCAGCACTGGTCAGGAAAAGGCTGGTAGCCAGCAAGGCGAAAGGAGAAAAGGAAATGCGCATAAAACCTCGTGTATGAATTCTTTCCGAACATCGTCGGGGAAAAATGTCGTGAGCCACCTCACGACATGGGTAAACATTATTCAGATGGGCAAGTTGCCGGTACAACGCGTGCGTTATCAGGTCGCGATAACGCACGTTGACAGCAAATGACGCTTACTTGGCGACGAAACTCAGGGTCGTGGTGTACGACACTTTTTGCACTTTATCGCCGGCGACTTCGAGGTCACCCTTCAGTTCATGGCCGCTCATCAGGATGTAACGGCCCTTGCCCTGGACCGGCACCTTGATGCGGCCTTCTTTATCGGTGGTGAAAGCCTTGACCCATTTGTCCGGATTGATGACGCTGACTTTTTTGCCTGCGACCGGTTCACCTTTGAAGGTCAACGTGAATACATCACCGTTTGCCTTCACTGGCACCAGTTCGAAATCCAGCGCTGCTGCGGTTTCGGTACGGCCGGCACGTGAATTGAAGACAGCCGCCTGCATTTGGCCATCCTTGTTCTTCCATGGCTTCCAGACCTGGTCAGCGATCAGGCGCACATCGCCGTTACCTGTTACTGCTGCTTCCAGATAATCATTAGTCGTTGTGAGTTTTGCCAGCTGCTTGCTGTCCTTGCCGAAGACCTGGGTAGTCGCCGCCAGTTTGGCAACGTCATCACCGTGATCGCGCTCGCCGTCAACATCACCTACATACACCTTGGCCGGACCCGAACCGTCGCGCTCTACCCATACCTGGTGGGCACTTGCCGCGATGGCAAACGATGACAGCAGCACGGTGGCGAGTGTTTTCTTGATCATGTGAATCTCCTTTAGTTAAAAAAATGGAACAACTTTGCGAATAAATGAATAAGCATCCCGACTCGGGAGTAGCTACTTTTCTTATGTCCTAAACAAACGCGCAAACCGGCCTGCCGCCGAAACCAGCAGCAAACCGGGTAGCCAAACATGAAAAACCTGGAAAACGCATGAAACCTTGCATCAATAAGCCGTCTGTCAGGACGGGAAAAACATCGCCCTTACCTACTATGACCAACGAGATCAAAAAAAGGGCCACCCGGCGTGCAATCCGGCATGCCGGGTGGCGCTTGCCGCATCCTGCAAAAGCACCAAAAACCTAGAAGCGCATATCCAATCCCACCCGCATATTGCGCGGTGCGCCGTAATACGAATTGCCGGTAGCGGTGTAATACGATTTATCGAAAGCGTTATAAAGATTGGCTGTCAGTGTCAATTGCTTGGAAATTTCATAACGCGCCATCAAATCGACGACCGAATATGCTGCCTGCGTGAAGCGTACTTTGGCCGGTCCCTGGTTGTCGCTATAAATTTCACTCTGCCAGCGCACACCGCCACCGACCGTCAAACCATCGCCAAAGCCCGCCAGGCGATAAGTCGTAAAGACCTTAAAGGTGTTTTGCGGGATATTGGTATTCAAGCGCAACTTGTTGCGATCCACGGTAATGCCGCGCGAGAAGCCGATAGAGCCCTGCCAGTTACGCGCCAGCTCCCCGCTCAACTCCGCTTCGAAACCACGCGTCGATGTCCCGGAAACTGCCCGGTATGCCTGTGAACCATCCGGTGCAAATACATTGGGAATAGAGACAGCGAGATTGTCTTGCTCGATTTTGTACAAGGCCATGCCAAGATTCAGGCGCTTATCGAAAAATTCGGCCTTTGCGCCAATCTCGTAACTTTTCCCCAGCAAGGGATCGATATAGTCGCCACTCGCGGTCTTGTTATTTTGCGGTTTGAAGATATCGGTATAACTGGCGTATCCGGACCAGTTTTTATTGAAGTCATAAACCAGCCCTGCGTACGGCGTCACCTTGCCGTTCTCGTAACGGGCATCCTTCACGGACGACTGGAGACGCTCCCAGCTCGTAATGCGGGAACCCAGGATCAGCGAAAGCGCATCAGTCGGTTTGAAGCGCACCGTTGAATATGCACTGCTTACATTTTCTTCGTCGGTGTAATTGCCTTGTATCGCTTTATTGGGATTCAAGGGAGTGTTGCCATCCCATGTGTAAATATTCGGGATGGACAGCAAAGTCCAGTTGCCATATGTAGGCGCATCCACCCTGGTTCGCGCCACTGTCGCGCCAACAACCAAATCATGTTTGCGGCCCAGCAAATTGAATGGACCGCTTGCATAGAGGTCCAGGCTGTTTTGCGTTGGATTCCCCACCCAGCGGCTGGCATACAGGATGGTACCGGCACCACTTGCGCGATCAGGATTGCCACCGGTCGCATAGCCCAATAACTCATCGTAATTGCTCTTGCCCTGGCTCAGGGTCGCCTTCGCCATCCATTCATTGTCGAATTGGTGCTCAATGGACGCGAAGATGGCTTGATTGTGTCGTTTGGAGTAAGCCCATTCCGCCGCTGCGGAATCCGAGCGCGCCCAGATTGCGCGGGAACCGTCCGAGAAATACGCAGGCCGTGCACCGCGCGAATGACCGGTTGCATCATGGTTTTGCAGCGACACACCAAACGTCGCCAGCGTGGTCGGGCTGAGATCGGCCTCTACAATCCCGTACAGGATTTCCTTCTTTTCGTGCAGGCGGTCTATATAGGAATCATTTTCCTGATACGCCGCCACGACCCGACCCCTCAATGTCCCGGCTTCATTCAGCGGCGCGGAAAGATCCGCCTCCGCACGGTAGTAGTTCCACGAGCCCGCCTCCACTTTTGCGGAAGCCTGGAATTGCGCTGTCGGCCGCTTGCGCATCAGGTTAATGGTTGCACTCGGTGAACCGACACCATTCATCAGGCCGGTCGCACCGCGCACCACCTCAACCCGGTCATAGATGGCCATGTCATTGGTTTGAAACAGCGAGTTGTAACCGGAAAAAACCTGGCCCACGCCATCGACCTGATAGTTTTCCACGGTAAAGCCGCGGGAATAAATCGGACTCGAATCGGAGCCGCCGTTACCGGATTGCGCCATCACCAGGCCGGTGGTCTGCGTGACGACGTCGGATAACTGCGACAAGCCCTGGTCATCCATACGCTGGCGTGTAATGACGCTGACCGACTGCGGGGTTTCGCGGATGGATAAATTCAGACGTGTAGCGGTACTGGCAGAGCCGGTGGTGTATGAACCACTGCCTTCGGTCGTGGCACTTTGCACTGCCGTTACCTGCACCTCCGGCAAGGTCGAGCTTTCACGCGGTGCCGCAGCGCCGACCGCTGCTTTGCCCAAGGTATAAGTCCCGTCCACCCGTTGCACCAGTTCCAGCCCGCTGCCGGTCAGCAATCTGCTAATCGCGTCGCGTGCAGAGTAGGTGCCGGACAATGCCGGACTAAGCAGTCCTTCGGTCAGGGCCGGATCAAACGATAAGGCGATACCTGCCTGCGCGGAAAAGGTGGATAGGGTGCGGCCAAGCGGGCCGGGCGCAATGTTGTAATGGCGTGCAGCCACCGCATCCAGGGTATTGGCGGCAGCATTGCTTGCAGGAATGAGGGTAGAAGCACTAAGGAGAGCCATACTGATAAGAGCAACCCTGACAGCGTGATTCAAACGGCGCTCAACCAAGCGCGGACTTGCGGAGGACATGAAATTGGATTCCTTTTCAACGAGGGAGAATGTGTTCTTCACTCTCTCTGCCAGTTGAAACGGAAAAAAGTATCATCCCCCTGCAAGAAATTATTCGGACTCAGCGCTCGACCAGCGTGATCCAGCGTCCACGCATGCGCGTCACTGCATCGACCGGATAGGTGGATACCAGCATGGCCAGCGCCTTGTCGGTATCACCGACCGGATAAGCGCCGGACACGCGTACACCAGCCACTGCCGGATCAACACGCACAATGCCGCTGCGATAACGACTCAGTTCAGCGGCGAAATCCGCCAACCGCATTTTGTCGGCGACCAGCATGCCTCGCGCCCATGCAATCACTGCGTCGTCCGCACCGGCAACATCGGCGATCACATTGTCCGTAAAAGACACTTGCTGTCCGGCCCGCAGTACTTGCTGCGCTCCGGTGCCGGTACGATCCGGCGTAATCCGCACCGCTCCTTCCAGTACGGCCAGGTGCGTCGTATCGCCATCCATGCGCACACTGAAACGCGTACCAAGGGCTTCCATCCGCCCCTGTATGGTATTGACGCTAAACGGTCGATACACTGCGGCAGCTTCATGCGCCGTCTGCACCAGGATTTCACCGCTGCGCAAACGGACATTGCGCTGTGTTGAACTAAAGCGCACATCGACGGCAGTGGCTGTATTCAAGGTCAGCTCGGTGTTATCAGCCAGGTGTATGACGCGTTGTTCGCCGACAGCGGTACAGTAATCTGCCATCCAGTCCTGCGCCTGAAAAACACTCCATATACCCCAGCTTGCCGGCGCAAGCGCCAGGATCGCCGCCAGCCTGGTAAGCGCTGCACGCCGTCCGGCATCCGGCGCACGATTCAGCGTCGGCATCGCCAGTGAAGGCGGCAAGGCACCCAATTTATTCAGCAGCAATTGCGCACGCGCCCAGGCGCGCGCATGTTCCGGGCTGCTCTGGCTCCAGCGCTCACATGCGCGATGATCTTCCGCACGTGCACCTGCGCTGAGTTGCATCAGCCATTCCGCGGCTTCATCGAGGATGCGCGGATCTATCGCTTCCGGCCGGTGCGGCCTTGGCATGCCGCGCGCCTCAGCCATGGAATTCCAGACAGTGCAGGAAGGCCTGCTTCATATAGCGTTTCACAGTGATGACAGAGACATCCATTTGCACCGCGATTTCTTCGTACTTCATGCCTTCAATCTGCGACAGCAGGAAGACGCGTTTGACCCTGGCTTGCAAGGCATCAAGCATCGCGTCGATTTCATACAGGGTCTCGAGGATGATGTAGCGCTGTTCGGCGGAAGGCGCTTGCGGCTCCGGCAACAATGCCAGCGCCTCCAGATAGGCACGTTCGAGTGCCTGGCGCTGATACCAGTTAATCACCAGGCCCTTGGCTACCGTCGTCAGATAGGCGCGTGGTTCCTGTATCGCCGAGAGATCACGCGAGCCGAGGATGCGGATAAAAGTATCCTGCGCCAGGTCTGCCGCATCAAATGCATTGCCCAGCTTTTTGCATAGCCATCCCTGCAACCATCCGTGATGGTCGCCGTATAGCGTTGCAACTTCCTGGTGCATGGTGTGTTCTGGCGTAGGCATGAGCTTCCCTTATCCTGCCGACGGCCTTTGCCATCAAATGCAGATAAGAATCATTCTCAATTGTATATGCCTAAAACCCTTGATGTAAACAGGGAATATGGCCTGTCGTCGATATACGACATGCTTATGCAGTTTTACTCGTCGCTATTCTCGGCCTGTAACCTGCGCCATAAGGTAGTACGGCTGATCCCAAGGTAATTCGCCGCCGCTTCGCGATTGCCATGATGGCGCAACAATACTTGTTGCAGGGTTTCAGCTTCCACCGGCGGCTCGTGCGAAACCGCGGCATCCCGGGCGATGACGCCACTCAACTCCGGCGCAATACTTTTCAGGAAAGCCGGCGTCAATGCCTGCAGTGGTGCGGCAGCCAAAAACAAGGCGAGGCGCTCCATCAGGTTGCGCAACTCGCGCACATTCCCCGGCCAGCGATAGGCGAGCAGCAAAGGCAGGCAAGTTAGCAACTCTGCCTGCAAATTGGCGGGTGGCCGGACGTCGAGCGAGGCCAATGCATTTTTCAAATACCATTCGGCGAGCGCAGCCACATCTTCCTGGCGTTCACGCAAGGGTGGCAAGCTCAAACGCAATACGCTCAGCCGGTAAAACAAATCCGCGCGGAAGCGCCCTTCCCGCACGCGCGCATCCAGATCGCAATGGGTCGCACTGATGATGCGGACACTGACCGGTATTGGCCGAGTGCCGCCGACACGCACCACTTCGCGCTCTTCCAGTACACGCAGCAAGCGCGTTTGCAAAGACAAAGGCATCTCGCCGATTTCATCCAGGAATAAGGTACCGCGATGCGCGGCTTCGAACAGGCCGGCACGTCCGCCACGCCGTGAGCCGGTAAATGCGCCCTCTTCATAGCCGAACAATTCGGATTCCAACAAGGACTCGGCCAGGGCGCCGCAATTGACCGCGACAAAAGGATGCCCGGCCTGCGTCTTGCCCTGCATCAGCGGATGGGCACGATGCATGGCCTGCGCCACCAGCTCCTTGCCGGTACCGGTTTCACCCTGGATCAATACCGTGGCAGCCGACTTCGCAAACAGCGTGATCGATTGCCGCACGCTTTCCATCGCGGCCGACTCACCGCGTAAATCCTTGATGTGATGCTTGGCGCGCAAGGTATCCGCGACCGGGAAGCTGCGACCGCGTGTCGCTTCCAGTTGCGTCAGGCGCGCCAGTTCCAGTGCGTCTTCGAATGCCTGCCGTATCGAGGCGGATGAGTAAACGAAAATTCCGGTCAGACCAGCCTCTTCCGCCAGATCCGTGATCAGGCCCGCGCCGACGATAGCCTTGATACCGGCGGTTTTCAATTCATTGATTTGCGCCCGTGCATCTTCCTCCGTGACATAAGTACGCTGCGCAATATTGAGGCCGAAGGTGGTCTGGAACTCGGCCAGTGCCGGCATGGTTTCCTGGTAAGTGACCAGGCCGATGTCCGGTGTGATCTTGCGCGCCCGTGCCAATGCCTGCATCACATCAAAGCCGCTGGCTTTGGCAATGATGACGGGCACCGACAAACGGCTTTTCAAATAAGCGCCGTTCGAACCGGCCGCAATCACCGCATCACAACGTTCGGTCGCCAGCCGTTCGCGGATGTGGCGCACTGCATCTTCAAAGCCCAGGTGTATCGGCTCGATATCGGCCTGCTCATCGAATTCCAGTGTGATGTCACGGAACAGCTCGAATAAACGCGAAATCGAGACAGTCCAGATGACCGGCTTGTCGGCGTTGTCGCGGAACGGGGAGGATGGACGTTTCATGTTTCACCAGAACGTTTCAAACGTTTCAAATGTAACACGGCTTTGGACTCATGCAGGTATTCCCGGGCGTTTCTGCAAAAAGCAGGAAGACGGCCTAAGCATTTGATTTTCAATGAATTCATTACGGAAATACGCTAACCCTTGCTAGCGTCGACTTCCGCCACCCCGCCTTGGCACGCGCATTGCCATTATGGAGAACAGGCACCTCCATGAAACACCTTGGCAAAGGGATATTCGATGAGCAGTCAGTCTAAGAGCAGCAAGCAAGTGTTGCGTGACAAGGTGTATGCCCGGCGCGGCCTGCTGGTTCCGGGTGCCTTCAATGCGCTGTCAGCCCGCGTAATTGCCGACCTCGGTTTCGAGGCGCTGTATATCACCGGTGCCGGTGTGACCAATATGTACTTCGGTATGCCGGACCAGGGCTTCATCGGCTTGAATGAACTGGCCGACCATACCGCACGCATCCGCGATGCAGTCGATATCCCCATCATCGTCGATGCCGACACCGGCTTCGGCAACGCCCTGAATGTACGCCACACCATACGCACGCTGGAACGCGCCGGTGCTGATGCAGTACAACTGGAAGACCAGATTTCCCCCAAACGTTGCGGCCACTTCAATGGCAAGGAAGTCATTTCCTGCGCCGAGATGGTCGGCAAAATCCACGCCGCCGTCGATGCCCGCAGCGATGCAGGCATGCTCATCATGGCGCGTACTGATGCGCGCAGCGTGCATGGTTTTGAAGATGCATTGGAACGTGCCGCGCGTTACAGCGAAGCCGGTGCCGACATCCTGTTTGTCGAAGCCACCGAAACCGCAGATGAAATCCGTCGCCTGCCGCAAGCACTCGATAAACCACAACTGGTCAACCTCGTCATCGGCGGCAAGACACCTATCTTCAGCGCCAATGAATTGGCCGGACTTGGCTACGGCATCGTGTTGTATGCAAACGCCGCCCTGCAAGGTGCGGTAGCGGGCATGCAAAAAGCGCTGACCGTCTTGCGTGACACGCATCGCCTCGATGAAGACCCAAGTCTGGTAAGCCCATTCAGCGAACGGCAGCGCCTGGTCAACAAACCATTCTTCGATCAATTGGAAAAGAAATACGCCGACAAGTAAATCCGAATACAACAATCCACCAGGAGACAGGTATGAGCGAATCACAAGCGACACCGGCAACAGGTTTCAAACCGAAAAAATCCGTCGCACTATCGGGCGTCACCGCCGGCAATACAGCACTCTGTACCGTCGGCAAGACCGGCAATGACTTGCACTACCGTGGTTACGACATCCTGGATATTGCTGACAGTTGTGAATTCGAGGAAATCGCGCATTTGCTGGTGCACGGCAAACTGCCTACCGCCGCCGAACTGAAGGCGTACAAGATCAAACTCAAGGAATTGCGCGGCTTGCCGGCCAACGTGAAAGCGGCGCTGGAATGGTTGCCTGCGGCATCGCATCCGATGGATGTAATGCGTACCGGTGTCTCGGCCCTCGGTTGCGTAATCCCGGAGAAAGACGACCACAATGCGCCGGGCGCACGCGATATCGCAGATCGCCTGATGGCTTCGCTAGGGTCCATCCTGCTCTATTGGTATCACTACAGCCATAACGGCAAACGCATCGAAGTCGAAACCGATGACGACTCGATAGGCGCACACTTCCTGCACCTGCTGCATGGCGAAAAGCCATCCGCGCTGTGGGAAAAAGCAATGCACACTTCGCTGATCCTGTATGCCGAACACGAATTCAATGCATCCACTTTCACCGGTCGCGTGATTGCCGGTACCGGCTCCGATATGTATTCCGCGATCACCGGTGCTATCGGCGCCTTGCGCGGACCCAAGCATGGCGGTGCCAATGAATTCGCATTTGAAATCCAAAAACGTTATGAGAGCCCGGATGAGGCCGAAGCCGATATCAAGCGTCGTGTGGAAAACAAGGAAGTCGTGATCGGTTTCGGCCATCCGGTCTACACCATCTCTGACCCGCGCAACAAAGTAATCAAGGAAGTCGCGCGCACCTTATCGGAAGAAGCCGGTTCACTGAAGATGTTTGATATCGCCGAGCGACTTGAAACGGTAATGTGGGATATCAAGAAAATGTTCCCCAACCTCGACTGGTTTTCGGCCGTGTCCTATCACATGATGGGTGTGCCAACCGCGATGTTCACGCCGCTGTTCGTGATCGCGCGTACTTCCGGCTGGGCCGCGCATATCATCGAGCAAAGGATAGACAACAAGATCATCCGCCCTTCCGCCCACTATGTCGGTCCGGAAGACCTTGCCTTCGTGCCGCTGGCCAAGCGCAAATAGAACCCCTCCCTTTTTATTAGCGATTACAGGATTCCCATGTCTGCCCATATTTCAAATGTCCGCCCGAAACACGACAAGGTCCTGGTCGATATCGTCGACTACGTGACCAAGTACAAGATTTCATCGAAGCTCGCTTACGATACTGCACGCAATTGCCTGATCGATACGCTGGGTTGCGGCCTGGAGGCGCTCGAGTATCCAGCCTGCAAAAAACTGATGGGCCCCATCATCCCCGGCACCGTCGTGCCGAACGGTGCCAAGGTTCCGGGCACGCAGTTCCAGCTTGATCCGGTACAGGCCGCATTCAATATCGGCATGATGATCCGCTGGCTGGACTTCAACGACACCTGGCTGGCAGCGGAATGGGGCCATCCATCCGACAACCTCGGCGGCATCCTCGCCACCGCCGACTGGCTGTCACGTGAAGCCGTGGCAGCCGGCAAAAAACCATTGACGATGCGCGATGTGCTGACCGGCATGATCAAGGCACATGAAATCCAGGGCTGTATCGCGCTGGAAAATTCCTTCAACAAAGTCGGCCTCGATCATGTGGTGTTGGTCAAGGTCGCATCGACCGCGGTAGTGGCGGAAATGCTCGGCCTGGATCGCGATGAAATCCTGAACGCAGTATCGCTGGCCTGGGTCGATGGTCAATCACTGCGTACGTATCGCCACGCACCGAATACCGGCTCACGCAAATCCTGGGCGGCCGGTGACGCGACTTCGCGTGCCGTGCGCCTGGCCTTGATCGCCAAAACCGGTGAGATGGGTTATCCATCGGTGCTGACTGCCAAGACCTGGGGTTTTTACGATGTGCTGTTCAAAGGCCAGCCTTTCAAATTCCAGCGTAAATACGAATCCTATGTGATGGAAAACGTGCTGTTCAAGATTTCCTTCCCGGCCGAATTCCATTCACAAACTGCAGTCGAGGCAGCCATGACCTTGCACAAGGAACTGGCTCGCGTCGGCAAGAAAGTCGAAGACATCAAGAAAATCACGATACGTACGCATGAAGCCTGCATCCGCATCATCGATAAAAAAGGCCCACTGGATAATCCGGCAGACCGCGATCATTGCATCCAGTACATGGTTGCCGTACCGCTTATCTTCGGTCGCCTGACTGCCGCCGATTATGAAGATGATGTCGCTGCCGACAAGCGCATTGATATCCTGCGCGACAAAATCGTTTGTGAAGAAGACACTTCCTTCACCAAGGATTACCACGATCCGAAGAAGCGCTCGATCGCCAATGCGCTGACAGTTGAATTCAAGGATGGCAAGAAACTCAAGGAAATCGTGGTCGAGTATCCGGTCGGTCATGCACGTCGTCGCAAGGAAGGCATCCCGCTGCTGGAAGCCAAGTTCAGGATCAACCTGGCACGGCAGTTCCCGGCCAAACAGCAGCAAAGAATCCTTGATGTGTCACTGGATCAAAAGAAACTGGAAGCGATGCCGGTCCATGAATACGTGGATATGTATGTGATCTAGCAAGCGTCACCAGCTGTGCCGGCATATCGGCACAGCGACACTATAAATATAGAGATAGCCTGGCCGGAGGAGACTTATGAGTTTCGATGCCGCAGCATACGACGCATTTTATCGTCTGTCAGTTGATGACCCGCACAGCTTTTGGGCGACGCAGGCCAAACGTATTGATTGGCACAAGCCATTCAGCAAGACGCTGGATTACGATAAGCCACCTTTCGCCAAATGGTTTGTCGGTGGTGAAACCAATCTTTGCTACAACGCAGTGGATCGCCACCTCGCGACTCGGGCTGATCAGCCTGCGCTGGTCGCCATCTCTACCGAAACCGATACGGAGACGACTTATACCTATGCGCAATTACATGCCGAGGTAAGCCGCAGCGCCGCCATGATGCAGGCGCTCGGCGTCGGGCAAGGCGATCGCGTATTGATTTACATGCCGATGGTGGCGGAAGCCGCATTCGCGATGCTGGCCTGCGCCCGCATCGGCGCGATCCATTCGGTGGTGTTCGGCGGCTTTGCGTCGACCAGCCTGGCGACGCGCATCGATGATGCGACACCGGTCCTCATCATCTCGGCCGATGCCGGTTCCCGCGGCTGTCACGTCACACCTTATAAATGCCTGCTGGATGAAGCCATTGCATTGGCGGAACACAAGCCTGCCCATGTGCTGATGCTGGATCGCGGCCTGGCACCGATGAAAACTATCGAAGGACGCGACGTCGATTACGCTACTTTGCGCCGGCAACATATGGATGCTGTGGTACCGGTAGCATGGCTGGAATCGAATGCACCGTCCTACATCCTGTATACCTCGGGCACCACTGGTAAACCGAAAGGTGTATTGCGCGATGTCGGCGGCTACGCAGTGGCATTGGCAACTTCGATGGACCTGATCTTTTGCGGCAAACCCGGCGAAACCTTTTTTTGTACGTCGGATATAGGCTGGGTGGTCGGGCATTCCTACATTATCTATGGCCCCCTGTTGGCAGGCATGACCACCATCCTCTACGAAGGTTTGCCGATACGACCGGATGCATCGATATGGTGGAGCATCGTTGAAAAATACAAAGTCACACGCATGTCGTCGGCGCCAACCGCAATCCGGGTATTGAAGAAGCAGCCACTCGAGCTATTGCAGAAGCACGATCTGTCTTCACTCAAAGCACTGTACCTGGCCGGCGAACCACTCGATCAGACCACCTCGGACTGGATCTCGGGTGTGCTGGGCGTGCCGGTGATCGACAACTACTGGCAGACTGAAACCGGCTGGCCCATCATCTCGGTCGCCAAAGGCGTAGGTGACAAACCCACCCGCTCCGGCAGTCCCGGCCAACCGATGTATGGCTACAAGGCCAAAGTCATCAATGAAGAGACCGGTGAAGAATGCGCGCCCAATGAAAAAGGCGTGGTCATTATCGAAGGCCCCTTGCCACCCGGTTGCCTGCAAACCCTGTACGGCGACGACCAGCGCTTTGTCAGTACCTACTGGCGCAATTTCAAACGCGAAGCCTACTCAACCTTCGACTGGGGCATACGCGATGCCGATGGCTATTACTTTATCCTCGGTCGCACCGATGATGTGATCAATGTGGCCGGGCACAGATTGGGTACACGCGAGATCGAAGAAAGCATTTCCAGCCATGCCAATGTGTCGGAAGTCGCGGTAGTCGGCGTCGAAAATCCGATCAAGGGCCAATGCGCAGTCGCCTTCGTCATCCTGAAGAATGCAGCGGCAGCAGCCGATCCCGACGAAGCGCGCAAGCTGGAAGCTGAAATCATGAAGGTGGTGGATAAACGGCTCGGACCTATAGGCCGTCCGTCACATGTGTACTTTGTCAGTGCCCTGCCGAAGACACGCTCCGGCAAACTATTACGTCGCTCGATACAGGCGATTTGTGAAGGACGTGATCCAGGCGATTTGTCGGTGATAGAAGATCCGGCAGCATTGCAGCAAATACGTTCGGTGTTGGTGACAGCGTAGTAATCTGCAGCGATAAATAAAAAACGCTGGAGTACCGTTACAGGTATTCCAGCGTCATCACTAGTCAGTCAGATCAAAACCGCGGTGTGTACTTCAATGTCAACAAGGCACTGCGTGGCGTACCGTAATAGTTGTTGCCGGTAGTGCTATTGTACGAAGGCAGGTAGTAAGTCTTGTCGAAGAGGTTATTCACATTCAGTGCCAGTGATAATTCAGGCGTCACCTGATAAGCGGCACGTGCACTCCAGATGGTGAAGCCCGGCACATCGAAGCTGCTATCAAAGCTCAAGGCCTTACTTTGCGTGTTCACACCACCACCCACACTGAATTTACTCAAGTTACCCGGCAATTTATAGTCTGCCCACAATCTCAGCATATGTTTCGGAGTCCAGGTACTGAAAACCTTTCCTTCGTTTACAGGATCTATCAGGTACTTGGTGGTATTGAAGGTGTAACCGCCAAACAGCTGTAAACCACGCAGTACTTCGCCACTGACTTCAGCTTCAAAACCCTGGCTGCGTACTTTACCTGCGGCTCGCGAACAATCGTTACCGCTACACATGCCCAAGCCATCCGGATCGACTACTGCGCGATTTTTATGATCGTAACGGAATACGGCGAACGATGTATTCACACGTCCATCCGCCAGCTCACCCTTGATGCCGAACTCATAATTGGTGCCGGTGACCGGTTTGATAGGGGCACCGGAAAGCGTAGGAGCCGACTGCACCTCGAACACATCCGAGTAGCTGGTGTAAGCCGACCATTGATCACTTAACGCATAGACCAGGCCACCATATGGTGTGAAGCGACCGGAAGCCTCTTGCACACTTTCATAGCGCGGATCCGTGCCGCGTGCCGGCTGGGAATACATCTGTTCAAACCAGCCGACACGACCGCCGAGGATCGCTGTCAGGCGATCCGTCAGTTGTGCGCGCCAGGTACCGTAGACACCGGTTTGCTCGACATCATAGCTACTAACGGTACCTGTTGAGCCGGGAGTTGCCGCTATGCTGGCGAAATCCTGCCATGGACGATTATTGTTTATCGCAAAGATATTCCCACCTGTGGTCCATCTGCGAGCTACCGCATCATCGGTATGATATCTGGAGTAGTTGGCACCGAAGATGACTTCATGTTTCATCGCCATCGCCTCAAAGCGTCCGCGCACATAAGCATCCAGTCCGTATTGCTCGCCTTCCAGGTTCATTGCAAAGTCACCGTAACGCACAGTATTGCCGCCTGGTGTAATGCCTGTACCCGCCGCGGATATGCGCTGATGCGCAGAAGTGTTCTTTTCTCTCATGGCGACAGCTGATGCCTTGAACGACCAGTTGTCGTTGAAGCGATGCTCGAGGTCGGCGTATACGCTGGTCTGATCGTTATATGCCCGGTTCCAGTTCGAGCCTGTATAAGTTGAGCGTGGCAAGCCTATATCGCTCTTGTCTGCATAACGCGGCAAGCCAATAAAGGACGGGCGAGACCGTGTTTCCTTGTTGCTGATGCCAATGCCGACGGTGGTGTTCGGGCTAATGTCGTAATCCAGTGCGGCATACAGGGTGCGTGTATTCGCCCAAACATAGTTGATGAAGGAATCGCTCCGATCTTCGTCCACCACCACGCGGCCGCGCAGCGTACCTTCTGCATTCAACGGGCCACCCGCATCGAGTTGCAAGCCATAGTGATCCCATGACCCGGCTTTACCCGTCACAGTCACCGTCGGTTTTGCCTGACCGCGTTTGCGTACAAAATTAATCGCACCACCAGGACTATTGGTGCCTTGCGTCAGACCCGCCGCACCGCGTAACACTTCAACTCGATCATAGAAGGCCAGCGATTCGCTGCTCCAGTTACCAATAGAGTATGTGTTGCGCGGCAGCGGTACGCCATCGTATTGATAGCTGTCGATCTGGAAGCCGCGCGACATGATGACCGTTCCCGGCCCCACGCCCTGCGTTGCCACCAGGCCGGTGGTGTTGCCAACGGCATCCGCCAATGTGGTGAGTGCCTGGTCATCCATGCGCTGTCGTGTCAGTACACTGACCGATTGCGGAATGTCCTTCAATTTTTGTTCGCCCCGGTTCAGCGTCACTACGCTGGAAGAGTAAGACTGGCTACCCTCCGTGGTCGCGGTTGCAGCCGCTGTCACATGCACGGCTGGTAAGGTCGCTTCCGACACCGCTGCGCTTTGGCGACGGATCACTGCACTGGCGCCGTCGATGCTGGCGACCAGGTCGGTGCCATACAGTAACAAGGGCAAAGCTTCCTGCACGTTATAACTGCCTTGCAAGCCTTTGGTTTTGAGACCGTTCGTCAACTCGGTCGGAAAGGAAAGCAGGATGCCCGCTTCGCGGCCAAAGCGATTGAGCGCGGCTTCCAGCGATCCTGCCGGGATATTGTAGGTTTTGCGCGCGGCAAAGCTGGCCGGGGTGCCCGGTGCCGCATCTGCAGCCTGTGCGATTTCCGGCAATGCAAGGATAGTGACTACGCCTGCCACCAGAAAGAGTTGGGAAATGGCGCTGGCGAGTATGGCCGGTCGGCCCGGGCCAAGGACGCGCGGCTTAAGGCGGTCGCCACCTTCGATACTAAGTGCTTGCTGCATGTTCGATTCCTGTTTTGGTTTAGAGATATGAGCTGCTTAACTCGTATGTCCAAGCAGAATCGAAAACAGACCACCTTGATTGAAAAAAATTTAAACGCTCTGCGCCGGCCGTATCGTTACCCAGTAACGTGTCATGAAATGGATTTCCACCGGCAAGGTCGAACCCAGTGCGGTGAGTATCAAATCCGTATCAGTTAAAGGATAGCTGCCGGAAACACGCATATCCGCAATCGCCGGATCGCAAGTCAGGCGCCCGCGACGATAACGCGAGAGTTCGGCCAGGAAGTCCTGCAAACGCATGCCGCTGGCGACGATCATGCCTTCAGTCCAGGCACCGTCGTCACTCTTCAATATCACCGGGTCGGATATGCCATCATGCGTAAACTGCACGCGCTGGCCGGCCTGTATGACACGCTTGAGTCCGGCCCCGTCTTTCGGCCTGATCTCGACAGCACCTTCGAATACATCCAGTCGACTCACTTCGGTTTGCTGGCGCACAACAAAGCGCGTGCCCACAGGTTGCAGCTCGCCTTGCGCGGTCTGCACCACGAATGGCCTTGGCAGCTCCAGGGCATCCTTCGCCGTCGTGATCATGATCTCCCCCCAAAGCAAGACCACGCGGCGCTCCTGTTCGGTAAAGCGTACATTGACTGCAGTATCGGTATTGAGGACCAGCTCGGTTCCGTCCACCAGTACGATGGTGCGACGCTCACCCAGGGCGGTGCGCTCGTCTGCCGACCAGGCGCGCCATGGCAAATATTCTTCCGCCATATAAGCAGTCGCGCCCACGAAGAAGAAAGTTGCCAGGGTTTTGATTGCCGCACGACGTTTGTTGGAACGTGGCGCAGTCAAGGTTGCATGTGCAAGTGCGGTGGTGAGCGGTGACGCGACACCACGCAATTTGTTATTAACACTTTCTATCCTTTGCCATGCGCGCACATGATCCGGATGTTGCGCCAGCCACGCTTGCAAGGCTTCACGCGATACATCGCCGGATTGCAAGGCCACCAGCCATTCGACCGCACGCCGCGCAATCTGTGGCGACACATCCAGCGTCGATTCCGGTGGTAGCGCGCTCATGCCTGCTCCAGCGCAAAGTAGCACTGCACGCCGGCGCGTATCAGGTAGCGTTTGACGGTAGTGATGGAAATATTCAGTTCGGCGGCAATCTCCGCATGGCTCATATCATCGAGCTGCGCATAGAGGAAGGCGCGTTTGACCGGGATCGGCAAACCATCGAGCATGCGATCAATCTCGACCAGGCTTTCCAGCAGGATGGCCCGGTCTTCCGGCGAAGGAGCAAACGCTTCCGGCAGCTGCGCCAGTGCATTTAGGTAAGCACGTTCCAGCTCTTCGCGGCGCCAGTGACTGAACAGCACACGCTGCGCCACCGTAGTCAGGAAGGCGCGCGGTTCACGCGCTGCAATCAATTCTTCCCTGGCCAGCAGGCGCACAAAAGTGTCATGCGCCAGGTCCGCCGCCTTGCCGGCGTCTCCCAGCTTCTTGCGCAACCAGCCCTGCAACCAGCCGTGATGGTCGCTGTACAAAGTCGAGATTTCCTGACGGAGTGCGGTTTCGTTGAAAGACATGGGCGACCTTACTTTGCCGTCGTTGGTGCGCCGGCCACTTCGAATGCCGCTTTTTGTGCATTCGTGCTGACCGCCAGCAAATCATCCGCATCACGCACGAAGTGCATCGCACGCGGTTGATTGACCAATACGCATTGTTTGCCGGTACGCTTGCAGTGATCCTGTATGCGCCAATACGCGTTATGGCTGACGCAACCGGTCTGGCATATCACCAGGTCGGCGGCAACCAGGCTTGCTTCCAGCGCATTTTCATCTTCACTGTCCATACCGTCGTGATGCAGGAAGTAACCACCGGCGCGCTCGACTTCCATTTGCGCCACCGAGGTGCCTGACTCATCCTTGCCTATGCAGAGCACGGACTTTTGACGCAGATCGGCCGGAATCACGGGATGGGCAAGGTTTGCTTCCGGCCTCGCCGGTTTCCCCCACCATTGCCAGCCGAGACGCTCGCGCATCAGGCTTTGTATATGTTCGGTCAGCGTTTCGACACGGCGCACCAGGCTCCTGCGGGTAGGCAGGCCGGGAATGGATGCTTCCAGTTTCGCCAGGTCTTCACGGGCAAAAGCGACTTCGGTATCGCGCGCGATCAGCTCCGCACGCAAACGCATTATTTCTCTATCCTTGCGCGCCGACTCCACCCGCAAGGCTTCAATCTGATCAACCTGCCGCGCAACCAGTTCGCTGCAACGACTTTGCACCCGACCATATTCGTTGAGCAACACACTGTGCTCACGCGCGATATTGTCGAAGTTGTTGTTATGGGACTTGCTCATTTGCTCACCTCCAGGCTGCTCAATTATCGGCTCCGCAAATAGGGCTCAATCCGCATGCCGAACAGTATTCCAGCGCAATTATAAATGATAATTATTCTCATTGCGAAGAAACTTACAAATCGTGGAGTCAGGTGTAAACCCACACTGCTTGTGGCCTGCGCTTGCAATCCTGCCAAGCCCCCGATGCTTGCCCACCCCTGCGGCAACACAGCAGGCAAATAAAAAAGCCGGAAGAACAATGCGCTCTTCCGGCTTTCCGACATTACCTCATTGCAAGATTCAGAAGGTCCCGCGCAAGGTCATCATGACTTCACGTGGATTACCGTAGACGGAACCAAAGTTCGTCCTGTCTATCGTTGCGTAATAGTGCTTATCAAACAAATTGTTGACGTTCAGCGCCAATGTCCAGCGTGGATCTATACGATAGGCGGCACGTGCATTCCACAAAGTATAACCACCCTGCACCACTGATTTGGTCCGCCCTTGCGTATCGCTTTGAGTCGTCATGCCCAGACCGGCGCTTAGGGATTCGCTCACCCGATAATCGGCCCACGCACGCATTAAATGCTTGGGCACTTGTGGGTTGAAAACTAAACCCTCGTTCTCGGTATCTTCCAGATACCTGGTCGTGTTGTAGGTATATCCGGCGCTCAGGTTCAGGCGCGAAGTCAGCTTGCCGCCAATTTCCGCTTCCAGTCCCTGGCTGCGTACTTTGCCGGAAGCGCGTGAACAATAATCGCCATCGCAGACCATACCCGATTCGATGTCCGGCACCGCACGATTCTTGTGGATGTAACGGAACAGCGCCAACGAAGTATTCACGCGTTGATCGAACAACTCGCCTTTGATACCGATCTCATAATTGCTGCCGACGATAGGATCCAGCGTCTGTTGCGCTGCCGTGCGCTGCGCTTGTGGCACGAAGACTTCGGTATAACTACCGTAGGCAGTCCATTGCGGTGTGATGGCATAGGTCAAACCCATATATGGCGTGAACTCTGCCGAACTCTTGGTGCTTGTTGTGTTTGCACCCCAGCGGCTGACCGAGTCATATTTGTTTTCATACCAGCTGACGCGACCGCCTATGATCAGACTCAATGGGTCGCTCAATGCCAGGCGCGTCGTGCCATACAGGCCTTTGCTGGTGACGTCATATGCACCAGTCGCCAACAGGCCTGACCTTGCTGCAAGGCTGGCCATGCTTTGACGTGGTGAATATGGATTCGGATTAAATACATTGACCGGACCGAGGCCGGTGGCAATCGCGTATTTGTCATCCGAGGTGTAGTTCGAATAATTAGCCCCGACTATGACTTCATGACGACGCCCCCAGGCCTGAAATTTTCCGCTTATCGCAGCATCCAGTCCGACGTGCTCACCACGAAAATCGGTACCGACGCCTATCATGTTTGCGCCGGTACCCGTTGCACGCGAAATCGCACCTTCCCCGTAGCTGTACACAGAGTCATTGCGCTCGTTCATATAGACCGCACCTACCTTCAGGTGCCAGTCGTCATTGAAGCGATGTGTCAGGTCAGCGAATACACGCGTCTGCTGGTTATTCAATTCGTTCCAGTCAGAACCCAGGAAGGTACTACGGCGCAAGCCTAAAGAACCGCCATCCGCATAGCGCGGCAAACCGGCGAAAGAAGGCGTGGCATTGGTTTTTTCATAGCTCAAACCGAAGCCCAGGGTGGTTTGCGAAGTCAGGTCGATATCGATCGCACCGTATAGCGTCGTATTTTTGCTGCCGACGAAATCGATGAATGAATCCTGCGTGTCGTAATCCAGCACGGCGCGACCACGTACCGTGCCGCTTTCATTGAGCGGGCCACCGACATCAAGCTGTGCACCGTAGTGATTGTATGAACCGGCTTTCACCGTGGCACTGATGGTTTTTTCCGCCTGGCCACGCTTGCGCACCAGGTTGACTGCGCCACCCATGCTATCGGCGCCCTGCCACAAGCCGGCTGCGCCGCGCAGTACTTCGGCGCGTTCATACAAGGCCATGTTTTCAGTCAGGCTGCTCGCCTGTGAGTAAAACTGCCGCGTCAAAGGTACACCGTCGTATTGGATGGAGGTGATTGGAAATCCACGCGCAAAGAAATACTTGCCCGCCATCGGACTTGCCGTCGTTACTACGCCCGTTACATTTTCCAGCACGTCATAGATGGAGGTCATGTTTTGATCATCCATGCGCTGGCGCGTCACCACGCTCACCGATTGCGGAATGTCTTTCAATTTTTGATCGGTCTTGCCGATCGATATGGTGCGGGAGGTATAGGAAGTTGCATCCTCAGCCACGGCAGCCGAGACCGTCACCGCCGGCAAGGTCGATTCAATTTGCGCGGTACGCAGTACATAGATATTGCGGCTGCGCTCCATCGCCTCCAGGCCTGAACCTGCCAGTAAACGGGCAAAGCCTTCCGCAACCGAAACACTGCCATTCAATCCTTGCGAGCGACGTCCCTCGACTACCGAAGAATCGATTTGTATCGTCACGCCGGCCTTGCTGGCGAAGTCGGCCAGTGTCTCGCCCAAGGCCCCGGGCGCAATTGAATATGCTTTGCGCGCGTTGGTGGCATTGGTGTTTTCTTGTGCATGGGCAGGTGCATTCAGCAAGGCCGTGCCCAGCGTCAAACCCATTGCAAGTACTGCGCAATAGACATTTCTGGATATCGGCGTGGCTGCGGGGAGTTTCCTCTGCGCAGCGCGCGAGGAGAGGATCGGGTGGTGCATCATTATTCGTCCTTTGTTCGAGATCGGTGTCATTAGCTACGAGTCAATGACACGTGAAATCGGCAAAGGGGACATGCCAGGCAAAAATATCCAAAAATAATTTCCCGCGTGCGTCAGCTTTCTTTGGAAGGTGGCACGATAGTGACCCAATAGCGGGTCCGGAACAGCACCTCTACCGGCAAAGTGTCAGGCAGGGCATTGAGGATGTTGTCGGTGTTATCAAGCTGGAAGGCACCCGTGATGCGCAAGCCGGCGACTGCCGGATCGCAGCGCAAGAGCCCCGGACGGTAACGATTCAGTTCGGCGGCAAACTCATCCAGCCGCATCCTGCTGGCAAACAGCACACCGCTGGTCCAATCCGCCACATGCGGGTCAAGTGCTTCGACCTGCTCAAAACCACTCTCATTGAAGCGTGTTTGTTGTCCGGCATTAAGGACTATCAACTTGCCGCTAGCAGCCTGTGGCCTGATCTCGACCGCATGTTCAAGCACGCTCACACGCGTGGTCGTCGCACCTTCATCCCGCCGCACGACAAAGCGCGTACCCAGCGCACGGATGTATCCATGCGTGGTTTTCACAATGAAAGGACGATAAGCAGGATGTCCGCTGTCGCTGCCGGTCCGCACCTCAATTTCACCCGCGTGCAAACGCAACAAACGTTGCGCACCATCGAACTCGATATCAATGCTGGTAGCTGTGCCCAGGTGCACCCGCGTGCCATCGGCCAGTTGAATTTCGCGGTGTTCGCCTTTTGCAGTCCGGTAATCTGCTGTCATCGCTACCCACGGCGCATAGCGGTATGACACATACCCGACCGGAGCCGCCATCATTAATACCAACAGCGTCTTGATCGCGCGACGTCGGTCGACCCGCACTTTGCGTCCGAGTGCCGGCAAGCCGACTGCCTTGGGGACAATGCCGAATTTTTGATTGATGCGTTGTGCACGTTGCCACGCACGTTCATGCTCCGGATCAGCCGCACGCCAGCGTTTGCACGCTGCGATGTCTTCTTCACTCTGGCCGTCGTATAGAGATGCCAGCCACTGCGCCGCCTCGCGTGCAATCGCACGGTCTATAGGACGACTATCATCGGCGTTAAAAGTGGTCGCTACCATCAGAGATCCAGCATGATGCATTCTTCAAAGGCCTGCGCCATATAACGTTTGACGGTACGCACGCTGACATCCAGGCGCACGCTGATTTCGGCGTAACTCAAGCCTTCAAACTGTGCGAGCAGGAAAGCGGTGCGCGCCTTGTGCGGCAAGGCATCCAGCATCGCGTCGATTTCATGCAAGGTTTCCAGAATGATGAGCCGGTCTTCGGGTGCCGGTGCATACATATCCGGCACCAGTGCCAGCGCTTCCAGGTAGGCACGTTCCAGCGACAGGCGGCGATAGTGATTCAGCAGCACGCGCCCGGCAACCGTCGTCAGGTAAGCCCGCGGCTCCCTTAAATCCAGGTCGCTGCGCTTGTCTTGCGCCGTCAGGATGCGCAGGAATGTATCTTGAGCGATGTCCGCCGCGTTATGCGCGCAACCAAGTTTTTTGCGCAGCCAGCCGAACAGCCAACCGTGGTGGTTGCTGTATAGCGTATGGATTTGCTGCTGCAGAATGGATTCGGAGACGGACATTGCGACAATGGCATCAATGCAAATGAGAACTATTCTCATAATAGCCGAGACTGCATTACGTTTGCAATGTGCGAATTTATTGCAGCGATCTTTCGTTGTGAAAATGAAACCACCAGCAGGACTCCTGATTGCCAGGATTCCATGCAAACTTCTTCAGCGAGCCATGCTTTAGCCGGAACCATGTATTCTTGTCCCCTGATGCGCTTGTTATCCGTCGATGACAGCGACCGGAATCACCAACCAATACCTCGCCAAACCGCTTCATGACGATAGAACAAAGCGCCGCAATTACTGAAAGCAAGCCTCGCTCACGCCTGGCCAAGGCGCTCTACGGTTTGGTCGGCGGCATCGCATTAGCCTTGGGCATCATCGGTATTTTCCTGCCCGGCCTGCCCACCACGCCTTTCGTCCTACTGGCGGCCGCCTGCTTCGCCAAGGCCTCGCCCCGCGTGCATCAATGGATGTTGCAACACCAGTTGATAGGCCCGCTACTGCGCAATTGGGAAGAACATCGCAGCCTCACCGTACGAACCAAATGCATCGCGATAGGCTCGATGCTATTGATGATTGCCATTTCGATCTGGAGTTTTTCCGGCCGACCGTGGATACAAGTCAGCCTGCTGGTTCTGGCAGCGATAGGCGCGCTGACAGTCTTACGCATACCGACGCGGCCGCAGGCACCGCAAAAATAAAAAACGCATGATACCGATGAGGAATCATGCGTTTTTCTTATAAGCAGCCCGACTTCCATGCTGCGTTTTCAGCGCTTACTTTTGCAGGTCGCGGATACGTTCTATCAGCAGGTCACCGTATTTCGACGTTGATGTGCTACCACCCAGGTCGGCGGTACGGCCGCTTTCCTCACCCAACACCGCATCAATTGCATCGCGCAGGAACTTGGCTTGTCCGTGCAGGCCTTTGTGCTCCAGCATCAATGCTGCGGCCAGCAGGAGTGCCGTCGGATTGGCCATGCCCTTGCCGGCGATATCCGGTGCCGAACCGTGCACTGCTTCAAAAATGGCAGCGCGTTCACCGATATTCGCACCCGGCGCCATACCCAGGCCACCGACCAGGCCGGCGATCTGGTCGGACAGGATGTCTCCGAACAGATTGGTCGAAACGATGACGTCGAACTGCCATGGATTCAATACCAGTTGCATCGCGCAGGCATCGACGATGCGATCATTGAATTCGATCTGGTCGGCGTAGTTGAGGCCGACTTGCTTCGCGGTTTCCAGGAACAGGCCTGTCAATGCCTTGAGCACGTTGGCCTTGTGCACGATAGTGACTTTGCGGCGGTTGTTGCGCACTGCATAGTCAAACGCGAATTTGGAAATACGGCGGCTGCCGGCGCGGGTATTGATGCCGGTTGCCATAGCCACCGCGTGGGCATCGTCGCCGATAGGCACATAGTGTTCGTGACCGACGTACAAGCCTTCGAGATTTTCGCGTACCAGCACCAGGTCGATTTTTTCGTAACGGCCACCCGGCACGATGGTGCGCGCAGGGCGCACATTGGCATACAACTGGAAGGTTTCACGCAGGCGCACATTGACGGAGCGGAAGCCGCCACCGATAGGCGTACTCAGCGGACCTTTCAGCGCGAGGCCGGTACGACCGATGCTGTCGAGCGTTGTTTGCGGCAGCAAATCGCCGCTTTTTTCCAGCGCGTTCACACCTGCTTGCTGGGTTTCCCATGCGAAGGGATTGCCGAGCGCATCAAACACGCGCACAACCACATCAACGATTTCAGGGCCGATACCATCGCCGGGAATAAGCGTGACCGGAATTTGCTGCTGCGTGCTGCTGTTAGGCATGTTGTGTCCTATCCATGATCAAGATAATTAGAGCGCGTTCGCTTTCTGTAAAAGCACTTTGTGTAAAAGCCGCAGTGCGTAGTTTAACTCAAATGTCTTATGTCATATATAAGAGTTAGAAATTTTTGTGGCGAATAAGTTTTCAAGCGTGAATTTTTTGGCAAGATTGCAAATCAGCAAACCAAACCCAGATCAAGACAGCGTATTTCCGCCTGGGCTATAGTGGTGGCGCGCCTGGCTGTTACAGGCACGCCAGTCCGCCCGGCGCGGGATGCAATCGCTGGCGCTCAACCCACTTATCAATCACGCATACTATTTAGGGGTATTTACAGATGGAAATCAAAGTAACAAAAGGTGCAGGCAAGCTGCAGCACATCGTTTCAGCCGGCCCACACACATTGATCGCTGATGCGCCTTCCGCTTTCGGCGGCGACGATGCCGGCTTTGTACCGCACGATTTGCTGGCCGCCGCACTCGGTGCCTGCACCGCAGTAACCCTGAATATGTATGCCGGCCGTAAAGAACTGCCGCTGGAAAAAGTTGATGTAACCGTCACCGCAGCGGAACAGGACGGTGCTTATGTTTTCAATCGCACCCTGCACTACCACGGCAATCTGAGCGCCGAGCAAAAAGACAGCCTGAACAAGATCGCTGACAAATGCCCGGTACACAAAGCACTGTCCGGCGAAATCAAGATCATTACGCAAGCCAACTAAATCTATTTGGGATGGATTATGGATACCGACCAAAGCGCACTTGAAACCGTCGTCATTCCGCGTACGCGCGATCTCGGCGACAACTTTGAAGTACGACGTGCTTTACCGACGTCGCAAAAGCGCATGGTCGGTCCTTTCGTTTTCCTCGACCAGATGGGGCCACACGTTTTCACCGCAGGACATGGGCTGGACGTACGCCCACACCCACACATCGGCCTGGCCACCGTGACTTATCTGTTCGATGGTGAAATCGAACATCGCGATAGTGTCGGTTCAATCCAGACGATACAACCGGGTGCGGTTAACTGGATGACGGCCGGCAGCGGCATTGTGCATTCGGAACGCACTGGCAAAGCGCTGCGCCAAAGCGGCTCTTCGCTGGAAGGCTTGCAATGCTGGGTGGCGCTGCCCAGGAAACACGAAGAAACCGATCCCGGTTTTGTGCATGTGGCAGCCAATGCTTTGCCGATCATTGAAGGTGAAGGCGCATCAGCCAAAATCATTGCCGGCAGTTTTTTCGGCAAGAGTTCACCTGTGCCAACCTTGTCCGATTTGTTTTATGTCGATGTGCAACTGGCACCGAAAGCCCGGCTGGATGTACCGGCCGAGTATCCGGAGCAGGCGATTTATGTAGTGGAAGGCCAGCTCGACCTCGGTCGTGACGGTGTCTTTGGTCCCGGCCAGTTGCTCGTGTTGCGGGCGAACACCGCCGTGACCTTGCGCAATAGTGGAACGGCGACGACCCGCCTGATGCTGTTGGGTGGCGAACCAATGGATGGTTCACGTTACCTGGTGTGGAATTTTGTTTCCAGCTCGATAGAGCGGCTGGAACAAGCGAAGGAAGACTGGCGCCTGCAACGTTTTGCGGCAGTGCCGGGCGAAACCGAATTTATCCCGCTACCGGATTTGCCGGGCAAGCCGATAGGCTACCCGTAAACCGGCACCAGACTAAGCGCTCTTGCCGTCGTACTGCTGTTTCTTCAAGGCGGCGAGATCAACATTCTCCAGGCTGCGCGCATTGACCGCGGCCATTTCGTTGCCATCCTTGTCCTTCGCGAAACCATAAGTCTGGCAGCCGCAAGTCGGACAAAAGTGATGATCGATCCGGTGTTTATTGAATTTATAGATGCTTGATTTTCCTTCGCCGCTGGTGATTTTCATTTGCGCGCGCGGGACAAACCACAGCAGGAAACCTTTGCGGCTGCAATGCGAACAATTGCACTCCACGACTTGTTCCAGTTCACCTTCGGCTTCAAACTTCAGCAAGCCGCAATGACACGATCCTTGGTAAAGCATCCTGATCTCCTGACTTTTTAATTTTCGGTATGACAGCTATCTTCGTGTGATTTACTGTGCCTTGTCCAGTTGCTCATAGACCGCATGCGCGATATTCGCCAATTCGCCTTTATTGATACCGGCGGACAAGGCATAACCAAACTTGCCATCTATCCAGTAAAAGACATTCACAGCGCCTTCTTGTGCAAAGCGAAAGCCGGTGTCCCTATTCTGCGCCTGGTCGGTTGATACATATAGCGTCAAGCGTTGTTGCAGATCATTTTGGTACATGAATTGCGCCACCGGTCCGCTTTCACCTGGCAACAAACGACCGCCTATCAATTCATAACCGAGCTTGCCGAGTTTCGGCGGCCGCATCGGGCTGCCGGTGCGTTTCGACAACCACGCCACCAGTTGGTCTTCCTGTTCCGCGCTGACCTCGACCGGGCGCCGCGCATCCGGACTGTAGACGCTATGCGCAACCGCCGCTTGCCGGGCCAGTGTCGATACCTTGAGTGGCGCCGGTGAGGTATTCAACTGGGCCACTAGATTATTTGATTGGGTTGCACCGTGCAGTACCCAGCCGCCCATCCCACCGGCAATTGCGATCAGGAGGCCGGCCGCATACCTACCGTAAGTCTGGGTCCAGCTTTGCAAGCCTGCCGTCAGGCGTGACGGCACCGGCTCATCCAGCACCGGCTGGAACAATGCACGCAAGTCTTCGTTTTGCGCGCGATACGCTTGCACGCGCGCCAGCTCTTCCGGCCGTTCCGCCAGGTAGGCCTCCACTTCGCGCCGGCGTACTTCGCTCAGGAAGCCGTCAACGTAGGCGTGCAATTCCGCTTCCGTTACCAATAGCTGGCTCATTTGACTACCTTTAACAGCGAGACCACGGCTCGCCCTTCCATTTGCGTACGCAACTTCTGGCGCGCACGCGACAAACGCGACATCACGGTACCCAGCGGCAAACCCAGGGTGGCCGCAACCTCTTCATAACTCATCTCTTCCAGCGCAACCAGCAACAGGATCTCGCGCTGTTCTGTCGGCAAGCTGTGCAATGCCGATTCCAGGTCACGCATTTCCAGGCCATCGCTTACAGATGTATGCGCGGCTGGAATTGGCGTGTCGTCATCCAGTTCTTCGGTCGGCAGCGAGGGCTTGCGTACCTGGTCGACATGCAGGTTGTGCATGATGCCGAACAGCCACGCGCGCATATCGCTGCCGCGCTGCCATGAAGATAATTTCTTCCAGCCACGTTCCATCGTGTCCTGTACCAGGTCGTCCGCACCCGTGCGATCACCCAGCAGCGCACGGGCATAACGACGAAGTCGGGGAATACAGGCAATCAGCCGGTCACGTTCATCTTGCATGGCAACTCACCGCAACACATCAAACCATCAGGCCTTAATCCTTGACGACGTGCCAGATATCCTTGAAGTTGTCGCCGGTGCGATCACCCGCTTTTTTGTCGGAAGCAAACAGATACAGCGGTTTGCCCTTGTAAGCGAGTTGTGGCGTGCCGTCATCGCGGGTCACAACAGAGTATGGTGCGCTGGCTTTGACGTCTTTTGCAGAAACCGGTGGCCATGCTGTGGCACATGGTCCGTTACAGGCACTTTTGCCGCTGTCGGCGACATCCTTGTCGAATGTATATACGGTCATGCCGCTGGTGGTTACCAGGATGCCGTCGGCTTTCTTGACTGGAACACTTTGCGCGTAAGCGCTACCCGACAGGACGACTGCAGCAACAGCGGACAATACGATTTGTGAGAGTTTCATTTTTTGTTCCTTTTCGATGAAGGGTGGCAAGCCGATCAAGGAAGGCGACACGCCATCCCATCGGCTTGAGTCATTTACGTCAAGACACACAACAATACGCACAACAATGTGCTGACATTGAGGTAAACGATGGCATTGCCGGTTTATTCCATCGAATGGAAAATATTTATCCGCTCTGGCACATTGCTGTCGCTACCTTACACCTTCTGCGTGGCGACGGACAGTTTTCAGGCCGGGCGATCAACCATATATTGCGCCACTTCCCATGCTTGCATGGCGGCATCAGGATTGCCGCTCAGGTGGGCGGCGTCGATTGCGCCATCCAGCAGGATATTGATCTGCGACGCCAGCTTTGCCGCCCGCGCTCCGTGCGTCTCCTTCAGCAGCGACTCTATATAGTCAATAATCAGCTGCTTGTGCAAAGCGGAGATCTGATGGATAGGATTCTTGCGCTCATGGAATTCGGCCGCCGCATTGATGAACATACAGCCGTTGAAGTCCTTGCGCTTGAACCATTGGTCATGCCAGGTGAATAGCGCGAGTATTTTTTGCGCCTGGCTTTCTTGCTGGTCGACGTAGTTCATCAGGGAAGTGCGGAAAAACACATCGCGCTGGGTCAGCACTTCCATGATCAGGTCCTGCTTCGATGGAAAGTACTTATATAGCGTCATCTTCGCGATCCCCGCCTCGGCGATGATCCGATCTATTCCCACCCCTGTATAACCACCCTGTGCAAACAGCCGCATTGCCGTCTGTACCAGGACTTCCCGTTTATCCACCATTGCTTTTTACTCACAATTCAATAAAGAAGTATTGCAGCCTGTTGCCGCTATCGATAATATACAGATCTGTCTGTCTTTTCAACCGACAGTTATTTATCTGATGCTGAGACTTAACCCCATCCTACGGACACCATATGAATAAATTCTTCTCCAAAATGCGTGGCGGCACCGACTTGCCACCGCGTGCGCCATTGCGCCATGTTGCGCTTTCCTGGCTCGGTGGCTTCCTTGCCATCGCCGCCGTTGCCATCGCTACCGATATCAGCCACGTGCCACTGGTGCTGGGATCTTTCGGCGCGAGTTGCGTACTGATCTTCGGTTTCCCGGAAAGCCCGTTCTCGCAACCGCGTAATGCAATAGGCGGCCACTTCCTGTCGTCTTTAATCGGCTTGCTGTTCCTCACCCTGTTCGGCGCGCACTGGTGGAGCATGGCGCTGGCGGCGGGT